>JBDTYC010000102.1:0-5888 GCA_040005815.1 Chloroflexota bacterium | reverse complement strand
TGGTGTGGATGCAGTCGACCGGGCAGACGTCCACGCACGAGGCGTCCTTGACGCCGATGCATGGCTCCGCGATCACGTACGTCATTGGTGTCGAACTCCCTCGGCCGGGACTTTCATTCGGCGCGGTGAGGATACACCGAGCACGGACGCCCGCTCACCTGGCGGACATGCCGGCGGCCGATGCCCCCGCCCGCAGGCGCGCGTAGCCCGGCTTCACCTGCTCGTTGATGATGCGCAGGCGCCCGTCGAAAGGCAGGAAGGCACTCTTGATCGCGTTCAGGGTCACCCACTCCATGTCGGCCAGATCCCAGCCGAAGGTGGAGACCATGCTCGCGAACTCGTCGGAGAGGCTGATGTGGCTCATCAGCCGGTTGTCCGTGTTCAGCGTCACCCGGAAGCGGAGCCGCTTCAGCAGGTCGATGGGGTGGTCCCCGAGGCGTGCCACCGCACCGATGTCGACATTCGAGGTCGGGCACATCTCGAGCGGGATGCGCCGATCGCGGACGTACGCCGCCAGGCGTCCTAGCGTCACTCCGCCGTCGGGCTGGGTAAGGATGTCATCAACGATCCGCACCCCATGCCCAAGGCGCTCCGCGCCGCAGAACTGGAGGGCCTCCCAGATGGATGGCAGGCCGAACGCCTCGCCCGCATGGATCGTGAAGTGGAAGTTCTCGTGGGCGATCAGCTGGAAGGCGTCCAGGTAGCGGGTGGGAGGGTATCCCGCCTCCGGCCCGGCCACGTCGAAGCCCAGCACCCCGCCGTCCCGATGGCGGACCGCCAGCTCTGCGATCTCAACAGACCGTGCCGCCTGGCGCATCGCGCTCAGCAGGAGGCCCACGACGATCGGCCGACCCTCCGATGCGCGGCGAATCCCGGCGGCCGCCGCCTCCACCACCTGGTCGAGGGTCAGCCCCTCTCGCAGGTGCTGCTCGGGGGCAAATCGAACCTCCGCGTACACGATCCCGTCCGCCGCCAGGTCCTCGACCTCCTCGGCCGCCACACGCTCGATCGCGGCAGCGGTCTGCATTACGGCGACCGTGTGGTCGAACGCCTCCAGATAACGCTCCAGCGAGCGGCCGCCCTCGCCGGGCGCCGGCTTGAACCAGGTCGCCAGCTCGCCGGGATCACGGGTCGGCAAGGCGGCATATCCGATCTCGTCGGCCATCTCGATCAGGGTTGCGGGCCGCAGGCCACCGTCCAGGTGCTCGTGCAGCAGCACCTTTGGCGCACGCCGGATGGTCTCGAGGTCGAGGGCGAAGGCTGCCATGGTGTCCGGCAGCCTAGCCCTCAGCCGAAGCGGCTACAAGGGCAAAACCGCTACCCTTCCGCCGATGCCCGAACGCCCTCCGCTGATCGTTGCGGCGGCCACCCCGCTTGCGCCCGGCGGCGATGCCCTCGACGAGGCAGCGGTCTGGCCGATGGTCCGCTTCCTCGAGGAGCGCGGCGCGGACGGCGTCTTCGCCTGCGGTACCACCGGCGAGGGGATCCTCCTCAGCACCGATGAGCGGAAGCGCGCCGCCATCGTCTTTCGCGCGGCGGTTCGCGGGCGGCTGATCATCCACTGCGGGGCGCAGACGACCGCCGAGACGGTGGCCCTCGCCTCCCATGCAGCCGAGGTGGCGGCCGACGCGGTCGCCGTGATCCCGCCGCCCTACTTCCCCCTGGACGCTGATGCGCTGACGGCCCACCTGCTGGCCGCTGCGGCGGCCTGCGCGCCGGTCCCGTTCTACATCTACGCCTTCGCGGCCCGGAGCGGCTACCCGATGCCACTCGAGGTCGTGGCACGCGTGCGCGACGCCGCAAAGAACCTCGCCGGCCTGAAGGTCAGCGAGTCACCGTTTCCGAGCGTGGAGCCGTTCCTCGACCTGGGGCTGCCCGTGTTCGTCGGCTCGGAGCCGTTGATCCCGGCGGCCATGGCCCGCGGCGCCCTCGGCGCCGTGTCCGGTCTGGCAGCCGCCTTCCCCGAGGTCGTGCGGGCAGCCCTCGATACCCCCGACACTGCGGCCGAGGCGCAGCTGCGCACTCTGCGCTCCGCGATGGAGACCCACCCGTTCATCGCGTCGGTGAAGCACGTCCTCCGCCGTCGAGGCGTCCCGATCAACCCGGATCTGCGCGCGCCGATGCGCGCGCTGACGGAGGCTGAGGGCGCGGCGCTCGATTCGGTCCTCGGCGAGCTGGATCGGGCGGTCTCGCTGGAGGCCTAGCCAGACTCGCCGGCGTCCCCCACAGCGGAGAGGGAGCTGCCGGTCGCGATCCCGGTCTCGCGATGGAGTGGCGCCGTCGCCGCGTCGTTCATCTCGAACCGGCTGGGTGGGGCGGACGCCGCCAGGCGGGCAATCTCGTCGGGCGTCAGCTGATAGCCGAAGCGGATCGCGGCCACGTTCTCGTCCTGGTAGCGGCGCGGCAGCGACTCGCGGATCGCTGCGTCGTCGAAGTCGATCTCGGCCAGGCGCAGCAGCCGGCCCAGCGCGATCATGTTGCCGAACAGCTCCTTGCCGAAATGCTCCGAGCCGAGCGAGGCGAAGGGGATCTGCTCGTCGCCTGGCCGGCCCAGGCCAAGGTCCGTGACCACCTTGCGGCCACTGATCCGCAGATGTCCCTTGTCGGCCAGCTTCAGCATGATGTCCGCCTCCTCGACTACCGGGTTCGCGATGGGGTTGTCGTCGAAGATCACGAACGCGTCCGACATGCTGCCGCGCACGCTCGAGTCGTAATCGAAGAGGACGGTCACCTGCTTCCCCATCCGCGCCAGCAGCGCGCCGAGTACGCCGGCGATCACTCGTACCCCCTGGCCGCCGACCCCGTCGAGTGCGATCCGGGTCGTCATGCGACCGCGTCAGGATCGATCCCGGCCTCGCGCAGCGCGTCGGCGAGGGTGATCTCCCCCTTTGCCACGCGGAGCTTCACATCGGAGGGGAGGCGCTGCATGAGGGCCAGCTTGCGCTGAGCCTCGGCCCGCTTCGCCTCCTTCGGATCGCCACCCTCGGCCGCCGCCTCGGCCCGCTGGGCCGCGAGCTCGGTCGGCTGGTCCTGCGTCCGCGGGTCCTGCCCGGTGGCGCTGATCTCAACCTCGGAAGGCGCCACCGGCGCGCCGGCTGGGGCGCTGGCTCCAGTTCGCAGCCACTCGGGGATGGGGATCCCAGCCTGCGTCAACGCATCGGCGAGCGTCAAATCCTTCTTCGCGACCGCGAGCTTCACCTCCGGCGACAGCTGTGCCATCACCGCGGCACGCTCCTGCGATTCAGCACGGCGCAGCGCCTTCTCGTCATCGGTTGCGGGCGTCGGCGCGGCCGCGCCGGGCGACTCGGTCGTGGAGACCATCGGTCCCGTGGGCTGCGCGGGCAGCTCCGCCGGGCGCTCGGGCGTACTCGTCACGCCCGACCCGTTCCCGTCTGCCGCCTCACCGACCCGCGGCGAGAGGATCCCGATCTCGAACGGATTGAGGTGGTCCGCGTCCCTGGCGGCGCGCTTGTAGGTCTTCCGGTAGAAGTTGAGCATGTCGTTGGCGCTTGCGAAGCCGATGCGCCGCCCGTTGTTCTCGATGCACTGGCTCGTGATGTCCACGAAGCTGAAGCCGTCGTGCTCGATCGCCTCCTTGATGGCGTTGCGCATGTGCAGCTGGTGGTAGACGGTGGTCTTGGCATAGAGGGCGTGCTGCGAGGAGCGGACCAGGCCCTGCAGGTTGATCGGCGTGTTCGGGTTGCCGGCCGGCGAGGAGAGAGTCTTGGTGCCGGTCGGCGTGGTCGGTCCGGTCTGGCCGCCGGTCAACCCGTAGATCTCGTTGTTGTTACAGAGGACGGTCAGCGGCGCATTGCGGCGGATGGCGTGGATCAGGTGGTTGCCACCGATGCTGGCCGTGTCGCCATCTCCGGCCACGACCACGACGTGCATCTCCGGCCTGACAGCCTTGATCGCCTCGGCCACCGGCAGCGTGCGCCCGTGGAGGGTGTAGACGCTCTCGAATTTCATGTAGCTGCCCATTCGGCCGGTGCAGCCGATGCCGGTGACCAGAATCGTGTTGGTCTCGTCCATCCCCATCTCGTCGAGGACCATGGCCAGCTCGATCATGATCGTGCCGATCCCGCAGCCGGGGCACCAGATGGTCGGGAAGAGGTCGACCTTCAGGTGCCGCTTGAAATCAAGCTCTGCGAAGGGGGCCTCCGGCATCAGCCGATCCCCAGCGGTGAGCGCTCGACCGGCTCGACTGGAGCGGCCGGGATCGGCGGCTCCGATGTGCCGCCACGGAGCACGCGAGCGAGGCCGTCGCGCACCGCCTCGAGGCTGATCCGGCCACCGAGCAGCGGAATGCGCTTGATCTCGCGGCGCAGCGTCAGCTCGACCATGTCGGCGTACTGCCCGTCGTTCGCCTCGATGCAGACGATGTCGTCGTAGCGATCAGCGATGGCGCGCACCTCGTTGACCAGCATCGGGTGGATCCGGATCGGCCGGAAGAGGGCGTACTCCTCGGCGAGCGGCGAGGCGACGCGACTCACGATCCCGTAGCAGATGATCAGGATCTTCGCGTCGACGTTCCAGCCGTGCTCATAGAGCGCGTAGCGCTCCGCCACCTCCACGTGCCGATGCTTTGCGTCGTAGTACTGGCGCAGGTACTCGTCGGCGTCGGCCGTGGCGGGCTCACCGGCGTTCGGACCCTGCTCGTACATCACCACCCCGGCGAAGAAGCGCGGCTTGCCGGCCTCGTGCTTTCCCAGCGGCGCGAGGCTGCGTGGCACGATCTCGACGCTCTCGGCCGCCTCGTCCAGGTCGACGACCTCGTTGAGGTGCGCCACGAACGTGTCTGAAAGGACCACGACCGGTGAGAGCGACTCCTCCGCCGCGTTGAACGCCTGGACGGTGACCCGGAACGCCTCCTCGACCCCGTTCGGATAGAACGCCAGCGGGGTGTAGTCGCCGGTGCTGCCGTAGCGGACCTGCATGATGTCGCCCTGGCCTGGCATCGTCGGCATCCCAGTGGCGGGGCCGACGCGCTGGACGTCGACGAAAACGCATGGCACCCCGACCTTCTGCGCGTAGCCGACCGCCTCCTGCATCAGGCTGAAGCCGGGGCCGCTCGTGGCGGTGAACGACTTCGCCCCTGCGAGGCTGGCGCCGATGATCGCGTTCGCGCTGGCGATCTCGTCTTCGGCCTGCAGGAAGCGGAACTCCGGATGCTCGGCGGCCCAGCCGGAGGCGACGTTGAGGATCTCGGTTGACGGGGAGATCGGGTAGCCGGCGTAGTAGCTCGCCCCGGCGGCGACGGCTCCGCGGAAGACCGCCTCGTTGCCCTGGGTCAGCTTCCGCATCGGCCTAGGAAGGCTCCGCCGGCATGCCGCCCTTGGCCGCGTGGGCGGCAACCGCCTCGGGCAGCATCTCGATGGCGATGTCTGGGCAGTACCGCTCGCAGAGGCCGCAGAGGATGCAATTCTGCTCCTCGATGATCGCGTCGTTACGCAGGACGAGGGTGTCCTTGGGGCAGATCTCGACGCAGATGTCGCAGCGCTTGCAGAAGACCGGGTTCCAGCTGATGTTCGAGTAATCGACCCAGCGGATCCCATCCTTGTGGTCCGTGGAGATCCCGCTGCCGAAGCCGATCGGGTCCGGAGCGCCTTCACGAGTCATGGGACGGCGATGATACGACCTACCGAGCCTCGACCTCCGGATCGAGCGCTGCCGCATCGGGTGACGGGCCCGACTCCTCCACCTCGCGCGGACGTCCACTGACCATCGCGACCACAGCGCCGATGATGAGGCCGGCAGCCAGCAGCGACCGCACCGACATCGTTTCGCCGCGGAAGGCGACTCCCAGCGCCACGGCGACGACCGGGTTCACGTACGCGTAGGTGGCGACCGTCGTCACCGCCACGTGGTTGAGCAGCCATACGTACGCG
>JBDTYC010000101.1:0-5918 GCA_040005815.1 Chloroflexota bacterium | reverse complement strand
CGGTTCGAGTGGGGGCTCATCGCCGACCTCACCCCACCGGACCTCGAGACCCGGATTGCGATCCTGCGCAGCAAGGCGGAGGAGCAGCTCAACCTCATCCCGGCCGAGGTGATCGAGTTCATCGCGCGCAAGGTGGTGAGCAATGTCCGCGAGCTGGAGGGGGCGCTCAACCGGGTCGTGGCCTATGCGTCGATGTCCGGGATGCCGATCAACAACGAACTGGCCAGCGCGGTCCTCTCGAACGTGATGTACAACCCAAAGAAGCGCTCGATCACCCCGCAGCGCATCGTGCGCGCGGTGGCCGACTACTACGGCGTCAACCTTGACCAGCTGCGCTCCTCTAAGCGCGACAAGGCGATCGTGGTGCCGCGCCAGATTGCGATGTACCTGATCCGCGAGGAGACGGACATCTCGCTGCTCCGCATCGGCGCAGAGCTCGGCGGCCGCGATCATTCGACTGTCCTGCACGCTTACGACAAGATCGCGCGGGAGCTGGCCGAGAACGACGAGATGCGCCGCGAGGTGAGCGCGGTGCGGGAGATGATCTACTCGGAGTGACCGATTCCGGACGTGGAGAACGCGCCCTGGACGGTGGAGAACATTCGCTCGATGTGGGGGACGGTCCCGGCCGGGCGGCCGAAGACGGTCAGGGTTGTCAACCGGGTGGGACAAGCCGTCCACAGCGATGGCTCCAATCAAGGTTGGATACCCACCGGAGAGGGTGCAGTTATCGGCAGCGTTGACAGGCACGGACGAGCGTGGCAATCCACACCGTCCACACGCCTACTAGAGACGGCTACGGATGAGTATTCTTCTGGTTGCTTCATAGATTGATGGACAGGCCCGTGGACAACTCCATAGGCGGTAAGGGATGAGGTCGGAATGAACGTATCGGTCATGCAGGAGAACCTGGCGCGCGGCCTGGGGGTGGTGGGGCGAGCCGTCAGCAGCAGGGCCACCCTTCCGGTGCTCGCCAACGTCCTGCTCAAGACCGAGAATGCCGGGCTCAAGCTGACGGCCACCAACCTCGAGATCGGCATCAACTGCTGGGTCCCCGGCAAGGTCACCGATGAGGGCGAGATCACCGTCCCCGCCAAGTTGCTCACCGAGCTCGTATCGTCGCTCCCCAACCAGCGCATCGACCTGCAGTTCTCGGCCAAGGATCGGACCCTCAAGGTCAGCTGTGGCGGAAGCCGCTCCTCGATTAAGGGGATCGAGGCGGACGAATTCCCGGTGGTGGCCGCCATCGGCGACACTCCGGTCACCAGCGCCGACTCCCGGGCACTGCGCGAGGCACTGAGCCAGGTCGTCTTCGCCGCCGCCAGTGACGAGAGCCGCCCGATCCTCACCGGCGTGCTGACCCGCCTGGCCGGCGACCGGATGACGCTCGCCGCAGCGGACAACTACCGCATCGCCGTCCGCAGCCTGGACCTTGCCAAGCCGGTCACCCCCGAGATCACGATCGTGGTGCCTGCTCGCTCGTACGCGGAGCTGATGCGGATCATGCCGGACGCCGAGGAGTCGATCGAGATCACCGTCACGCCGAACAAAAGCCAGGTGCTGTTTCACGTGAACGGGATCGATCTCGTCAGCAGGCTGATCGAGGGGCAGTTCCCGAACTACGAGCCCGTGATCCCGACCGGCCACACCAGCCGCGCCGTCCTGGACCGTGAGGCGTTCCTGGCCGGGGCTCGCAGGGCCAGCATCTTCGCACGCGACAGCGCCAACATCGTGAAGATCGAGATTGGTGGGGAGGCGGCCGAGGGCGTGGCGATCACCGCCCATGCCGCCGATGTCGGCGACGCGGCAGATGCGCTGGAGGCCAGTGTCGAAGGCCAGCCGACGAGCATCGCCTTCAATGCCCGCTACCTGATCGATGTGCTGAGCAACCTGGGGGCCGAGCAGGCCGCCCTGGAGCTTTCCGGTCCGCTTGCCCCGGGGGTGATCCGCGGGGTCGGCAAGGAGGATTACGTGCACGTGATCATGCCGGTCCGGACCGCATCGTAGGGAGAGCCGCCACATCGGTGGCCGGAGCAGAGCGGTGCGTCTGACCCGACTCGTCCTCGAGGACTTCCGCAGCTACCCCAGCGCGGAGCTCCACCCTGAACCCGGCCTGACGGTCGTTGCCGGCCCGAATGGCGCCGGCAAGACCAACCTGCTCGAGGCAGTCTTCGTCGCCGTCACCGGACGATCGCACCGCGCCGGGTCTGATGCCGAGCTTGTGCGTCATTCCCGTCCGTTCGCCCGGGTCCGGCTCGACCTCGCCGACGAGGGGGGAGCTGCGACGGCACGGTTGGAGCTCGTCGTCCCGGCCGACGATGCGCCCCCCGAGATCCGGAAGCGGGTGACCGTCAATGGCCTGCCACGGCGCGCCTCGGCGATCGGCGACACCGTGCGGGTGGTCCTCTTCCGCCCCGAGGAGATGCTGCTGCTGGTGGGGGCGCCATCGGCGCGTCGAGGGTTCCTCGACGCCATCCTGGCCCAGCGCCATCGGCCAGCGGCGCGAGACCTTACCGAGCTGGCCCGCATCCTGGCCCAGCGCAACGCCCTGCTGCGGGCGATCCGTCGCGAGGAGGCGAGCCCCGAGAACCTCGCCTTCTGGGATGAGCAGCTGGCGCTGGTCGCATCGCGGGTGATGGCTGCTCGGCTCAACCTCGTAGCCGACCTGGCCGCCGCGATCCCGGCGCTCCATGACTCCGTGGCGCCCCCCGACGAGCGTGGGGAGCAGGTGCGTCTCACGTACGCCGACACGCTCAAGGAGGCATGGCCCGAACGACCTGCGACCACCGGGCCTGCCCCCGCACTCGATGAGCTCGAGGCGGCCTACCGTCGACGGATCCTGGAGGTCCGCGAGAAGGAGCTGTGGAACGGAGTCTCGCTGGTCGGGCCGCACCGGGACGACCTCCGCGTCGAGCTCGCCGGTCGCGAGGTGGCGACCCACGCCAGTCGCGGGCAGCAGCGGACGATCATCCTGGCTCTGAAGCTGGCCGAGACCGACCTGCTCGGAGCCGATGGGGCCCCGACCCCCATCGTCCTGCTCGACGACGTCTTCTCGGAGCTCGACGCCGACCGCTCGGACCGCTCGCTGGCGCTCCTCCTCGAGCGCGGGCAGGTCCTCGTCACGATGGCCGACCTGGCGAGCCTCCCAGCCGGACGGCGCGGCGTGACGATCTGGCAGGTTGGCGAGGGACGCCTCTCGCAGGCGCCGCGCGTCGCATGAGCCGGACGGAGGAGGCCGCAAGCGCCGTCCAGCGCGCCCTGCTGGCGTGCATGGGCCCCGGCGCCGCCGAGCAGATCGCCCTGGCCCAGGCCCGATTGGCATGGCAGGAGGCGGTCGCCGCCGCGGGTCTTGAAGGCGGCGGAATGACCTCGCGATTAGTCACGGTCCGGGCAGGAACGGCCCAGGTCGAGGCGTCCGAGCCGATCCTGGGGCAGGAGCTCGGGCTGCGCGCTGAGGCCCTCATGGCGGTTGCCAACCAGCGCATGGAAGGCCGGCCGGGGGCGACGATCGTCCTCACCCGGGTCGCCGTTTCGGTGGCTCGTTCGGGGGGTGGCCGCTCCCTATAATCGGCGCGTCGCCGTCCTACGCTCGAGTCCCGCGGATTCCGATGAGCAACCGCCTGGCCACCCGCATCGGCCTGTTGGCCGGCGAAGAGCGCGCCCCCGACGCACTCGACCTGGTCCGCTTCCGCGAGCCGACGACGGGATCCGAGGTGCGGACAAAGGGCAGCCTCTTCCTGCTGGCACAGATCACCGGCGCCGACCCGGCACTTGGCCGGGCCGCAAGTGAGGCGCTCGAAACGATCGAGCGGGACTACTACTACGACCTCTCTGCCGGCGCGACCGGTGCCGTCAGCAAGGCCCTCTCCGCGGCGAATCGGCTCCTGTACCACCAGCGCTCGCGGCTCGGGCTGACCCGCCGCGGTGCGGTGAGCGTCGTCGCCCTTGTGATCCGCGCCCGGGAGGGACACGTGGCCAAGCTCGGCCCCGCCGCCGCCGTCATCGTTCGCGGCGAGCGGATGTTCGAGCTGCCACCGCCGCCGTTGGTTGACCAGGAGGATCCCCGCGTTCGCGAACGGCGGGTGGCCGAGTCGCTCGGCGAGGCGCTAGAGATCAAGCCCTATACCTGGCAAGGTGAGCTGGCCGCTGGGGACCGGGTCGCGCTCGTGTCACGCAACGTTGCCCAGGTGGTCGGCGTCAAGGAGCTGCAGGACGCGCTCGCGACGCACCGACCGGCGGCGGCCGTCGAGCACCTCCACCAGCTCTTCCAGGTCCGGGGCGGAGGGGGCTCGGACGGGATCGTCGCGATCGAGCTGGTAGAGCTCGCGGCGACGACGGCCACCCATCAGCTCGAGCCGGTGCATCCGCACGAGGAGCTGGCGGGCCTCCCCGACCGCAGCCCCGTGCCGTTGGCCGACGCCATCGGGCACTTCCTGCACCGCGGCGGCGATGCGATTGACGCCACCCAGCGGGGCCTGGCGCATGGGCTGCTGGTGAGCGTCAACATGGCGCTCGCCTTCGTTCCCCGTCGTCGAGCCCACTACCCGACGAGCATCCCTCGCACCGCGCTGCGCGAGGAGGGCCGTCGCCGGCGGCGCGGCCTGCTCGGGATCGGAGCAGTCGCGGCGATGCTGGCCGTGGGCGCGACCATGGCGAGCCTCCCGAACCCGCGTCCCACCGACGCCATCCTGCGCGCCTCGGTCGCCCGTGCGGCCATCGCCGAGGCGCTCGACCTGCTCACCGCGGTCGATGAGCGCGTGGACGGGCGGGACCTGGTGGACCGCGATCCGCCTCGCGCCGCCGGCCTGCTCACCGACGCGCTCACGGCCATCGGAGAGGCCTCCGACGCCGGGGTCGCGCCGGAGTCCCTCGAGCCGCTGCGCGGCCGCGTCGAACGTGGCCTGGACACGATCTTCGCGGTCGGGCGGCTCTTCGAAAGCACCACCGTGGTTGACCTCGCGGCGGCCTTCACCGCCACCGACCCGATCGACATGGTGATGGCCAGTGACGGGTCGCTCTGGGTCGCCGAGGTCGGCCGTGGCCGCGTGATCCGGGTCGATCCGGCGACCGGCGAGGCCGCGGTCCTGTATCGGGCCGGCAAGGACCTCGGAGGGGTGACGGCCGGGGCGCCGTGGATGATCGCAACTGCGGCCACCGACGTGGTGCTCGTCGACCGCGACCGCCAGGCGTGGCGCTTCGACCTTGTCGAGCAGGTCGCGCATCCGCTCGGCATCCCGGGGCTTGGCGCTGTCTCGGGCGACAGCCGGCTGCTCACGGCGCTGCAGCATCGGCCTCCGCTGGAGATCTTCAACCTGTACCTGGTCGACGTCGGAGCCGACGACGTCATCAAGTGGGGTCCCGCCGACGTCATCCCGGTCCGGTACCCGGACCCGCCGGAGCCCTATCTAGTGGAGCGTCCCGACCTGCCCCTCGCCGGCGCGCGCGACATGTTCGTGGACGCGAACCTGTGGCTTCTCCAGGCGAGGACCGTCACGCGCGTGAACTTCGGGACGCCGCTCGCCCAGGAGGACTATTCGCTCGATGCGCCACCGGACGCCGCGCTGCGCCCGGACCTGGACTACCGGCTCCTCGACGGAGCCACCATCGGCGATCGCGAGACGTTCTATGTCTATGACGCAGCGAACGCCCGGATCCTCGCCTACCAGCACGCCGACGGCTCGTTCCTGCGCCAGTGGCTGGCGCCCCGCAGCGGCCCTGACGCCGGCCTCCTCGCCGACGTGCGTGCTCTCACCGTCGCCTCGGTGGCGGACGGACCGCCGGTCGCCTACCTCCTGACGGCAACCCGGATCGTCCGCGTCGTCCTCGAGTAGCCTCCACTAGAATCGGCCGGTGAGTCCGGTACGGCTGATCGAGATGGTCGTCGAAAGCGTGCGCGTGCACATGCTCTCGAGCCAGCA
>JBDTYC010000100.1:0-5981 GCA_040005815.1 Chloroflexota bacterium | reverse complement strand
GCCGGGTAGACGCCGTCGATGATGGCCTCGAGGTTGCCCTGGATCACGGTGAGCGGCGTCCGAAGCTCGTGCGAGACATCGGCCAGGGCGGATCGCCGCTCCTGCTCGGCCTCCTCCAGCCGCGCGCTCATCGCGTTGAAGGCGCGCGCGAGCGTGCGAACTTCGCGCAAACCGGTCTCCGGGACGCGCGTGCTGAAGTCGCCCGCCTCGACTCGGCCCGATGCCTCGATCAGGTCACCGACGGGCGACGTCGCCAGCCGAATGGCGCGAGCGACCCGCGCCAGGATGAGCAGCGCCACCAGGCCGAGCACAACGGCGACAACCGGCGAATCGGTGGCGCCGATGACGGTGCCGATCAGCCATGCCAGCAGGCCGACCACGGAGGCGATGACCACGACCACCACAACGATGAAGCAGCCGATGCGACCTGCGAAGTGGCTGCGCATCCGCCGCCGCCCCTCCTCATCCGAAGGCGGCCACGCCTCGCCCTCCGGCCACCACGGGGGCCGATGCTCGCCGCGTCGGCTCCATCGGTGATCAGGCATCGGCCAGTCGGTAGCCGACGCCATACACAGTGAGCACGTAGCGCGGCGCGCGGGGATCAGGCTCGATCTTGCGGCGGATGTTCTTGACGTGGGCGTCGATCGCCCGTTCGTAGGAGTCAAAGGCGACGCCGTGGATGGCGTCGAGAAGCTGGGCGCGGGTGAAAACGCGACCGGGCTGGCGTGCCAGCGAGGCGAGCAGCTCGAATTCGGTCGCGGTCAACGAGACCGGCCGGCCGGAGACCTCCGTGCGGAGGCGGGGGAGGTCCAGGGTCAGGTCGCCGGCCCGCAGGACGTCTCCCTCGGCCCTCGTCTGGCGGCGCAGGACGGCGCGGACGCGAGCCTCGAGCTCGCGTGGGCTGAAGGGCTTCGTGACGTAGTCATCGGCGCCGAGCTCCAGTCCGACGACCTTGTCGGTCTCCTCGTGGCGGGCGGTGAGCATGATGATCGGCACGCCGGAGTCGCGGCGGAGGCGGCGCGTGACCTCAAGCCCGTCGAGCTCCGGCAGGCCCAGGTCAAGCACGATCAGGTCGGGGCGCTCCTGGTGCGCCCGCATCAGCGCCTCTTTTCCGTCCCGGGCCGTGGATACGGCGAAGCCCGCCCGCTCCAGATAGTCGCGGACAAGGCGGACGATCTTGGGCTCGTCGTCGACGACGAGGATGCGTGCCACGTTCGGCATGGTAGTCGGACGGGCGGCTCCGGCCGCCCGTCTCCATCGGTCCTTTTGACCGGATCAGGTCTTGTCAGGGGCAGGGCCGCTGGGAGCCTTCCCATGCTGCTCGTCGTGCCAGGACCCCATGTACTCGTTCCAGCCGCCGTGGCGACCGAACTTCGAATAGCCACCGCCGCCGTGGTGGCCCCATCGGCCGAAGCCGAAGATGGCGCGCAGTAGGCCGAAGAAGAGGAACAGGAAGACGATCCCGATTAGGAAGCCGCCGAACCCGAAGCCTCCGGGATGGCCCCAGTACGCGCCGGAGTAGTAGCCGGCAGGAATCGCTGCCCCGGAGGCGATCGCCTGGCCGATGTCGGAGTTGATGCCGGCGGCCACGCCGGCGTTGTAGACGGTGACACCGCTCACCGCCAGCAGCCCCACCAGGACCAAGAAGGCGATGAATCGGCCGAAACCACTTGCCATTGAGATGACTCTCCTCAGTTGTGGATCCTCGCTGGATCCGATGAGGGTCAGCCTGGCGGCGAGTTGTGCGCCAATTGTGAATGCGGCATGGAGGAGTGGCGGCCCACCGCTATCATCGGCTCGATGGCTGAGCCGAAGACGAAGCCCGCGCCCGCCCGAGCCAAGCGACCGCGCACGGCGGCATCGGCCGTCTCGAAGCCCCTTGCAAAGCGCGAGCCTCAGCTAGAGCGAGGCAAAACGCCACCTCTCGACCCGAAGGAAGCGGACGACCTCCTGCGTCGGGGAGTGGCCCTCTTCAACGGGTTGCGCTACTGGCACGCGCACGAGGCATGGGAGACGCTGTGGCGAGCTGCCGATGACGAGGACCGCGACTTCTACCAGGGGCTGATCCAGGTCGCCGCCGGCCTGCTGCATCTCCAGCGCCGCAACGCTCGCGGCGCCCGCAACAAGCTGGCAGAGGGGCTTGCCAAGCTGAAGAAGTACGAGCCTGCCTACCGGGACCTGGTCCTCAGCGAGCTGGTCGCGCGGGGCAGCCTCATTCTCGAGGATCTCAACGAAGGGCTGCTGCCGTATCTGATCCCGCCGGTGCTCCGCCTCGTCGAGACAGAGCGCGTTCGGGACTTCGATCGATGACTGACGACCGGGTCGAGCGCGACTCGATGGGCGATGTGCACGTCCCCGCCGGCGCCCGCTGGGGAGCCACGACCCAGCGCGCGGTCGAGAACTTCCCGATCAGCGGCCAGCTGATCGATCCTGAGCTGACCCACGCCCTGGGCCGGATCAAGGCCGCTGCGGCGAGTGCCAACGCGGCGCTGGGTGTGCTGGATGCGGAAGCGGCTGTCGCCATCCGGACGGCGGCGCTAGAGGTTGCGGACGGCGGCTGGGACGACCACTTCCCGATCGACGTCTTCCAGACGGGCTCCGGCACCTCGTCGAACATGAACGCGAACGAGGTGATCGCCAACCTCGCCGCCGAGCGGCTGGGGCGGCCGGTCCATCCCAACGACCACGTGAACGCCAGCCAGTCGAGCAACGACGTCTTCCCGTCCGGCATCCACCTGGCTGCCGCTGACGGCGTCGTGAACAGCCTCGTCCCTGCTTTTGAGCGCCTGGCGACCGCCCTGGAGGGCAAGGCCGAGGAGTTCGGGCACGTCGTCAAGTCGGGGCGCACGCACCTGATGGACGCGACCCCGGTGACGCTCGGGCAGGAATTCGGTGGGTATGCCGCCCAGGTGCGCTATGGCATCGAGCGGCTCGAGTCGACGCTCCCCCGACTGGCGGAGCTCGCGCTCGGCGGCACCGCGGTCGGCACCGGAATCAATGCGCCGGCCGGGTTCGCGGCGGCGGTAATCAAGGAGCTGGCCGAGTCGACCGGCCTACCGTTCACCGAGGCTCGCAACCACTTCGAGGCGCAGGGCGCTCGCGATGCCCTGGTTGAGCTGTCGGGGCAGCTGCGGGTCATCGCCATCGGCCTCTACAAGATCGCGACGGACATCCGCTGGATGGGGTCCGGGCCGCGCGCCGGCCTGGCGGAGATCCACCTGCCCGACCTGCAGCCGGGCTCCTCGATCATGCCGGGCAAGGTGAACCCGGTCATCCCCGAGGCCCTGTCCATGGTCTGCGCCCAGGTGATCGGCAACGACGCGACCATCGCCTTCGCCGGTGCAGCGGGCAACTTCGAGCTGAACATCATGCTGCCGGTTATGGCCCGCAACCTGCTCGAGTCGATCCGGCTGCTGTCGACTGCATCGGTGCTGTTTGCAGACCGATGCGTCAGCGGCATCGCCGCGGATGAGGCACGCGCCCGCGAGTTTGCCGAGGGATCGCCATCGGTCGCGACCTCGTTGGCGCCTCTCCTCGGGTACGAAGAGGTGGCGAGCATCGCCAAGCAGGCCCTCGCCGAGCGCAAATCGATCCGCCAGGTCGTCATCGAACGTGGGTATGTCGAGTCGGGGAAGGTCAGCCTCCAGGAGCTTGATCGTCTCCTCGACGTGATGCGGATGACCCGACCCGGGGCCTAGCCCATAACGTACGGCGTAAGTCGGTGTGAGCTAGAGTGCTGCCGATGGCCACACACCAGATGCCCGTCGCCGAGCCGCGCCTTCCGCTGAGCCGTCAGCGCGTGCTGCGTGCCGCCATCGGCCTCGCCGATGAGACCGGGATCGAGACGCTCAGCATGCGGAAGCTCGGCCAGGAGCTCGGGGTCGAGGCGATGTCGCTGTACAACCACGTCGCCAACAAGGACGACATCCTGGGTGGGATGGTCGACATCGTCGTTGATGAGATCGAGCTGCCGGCCGCGGGAGCCGATTGGAGGGCCGCCATTCGTCGGACCGCCATCTCGGCCTACGAGGTGCTGCTGCGACACCCGTGGGCAGCTAACCTCGTGCTGTCAGGGCCTGGGTTGAGCTACTCCCGCCTTCGGTACATGGATGGCATCCTCGGAAGCCTCCGGAAGGGTGGCTTCTCGGCTGGGATGACCGACCACGCCTACCACGCGCTCGACAGCCACATCATGGGATTCACACTGTGGCAGGTCGGGATCTCCGCTGGCCTGGCGAACATCTCCAGCGTCGGGGATTTCCTGCGGGAGCTGGACCAGGACGCCTATCCGCACCTGGCCGAGCACGCCCAGCAGCACATGAAGGCGCGCGATCCCGGCGACGAGGGGGAGTTCGCGTTCGGACTCGACCTGATCCTCGACGGCTTGGCCCGGCTGCTCGATCAGGGGGGCCGGCGAGCCTGAAGCCGCTCCCGGCGTAGAATCTGAATTCACCACATCAGGCAACCGCCGCGCCGCTCCGTGCGCACGAGGAGACATCTCGCTGTGACCATCGCCACCACCAGTTACAAGAACCTGATCGGCGGCCGGTGGGTCGACGCCAAGTCGGGTGCCACCTTCGATAGCGTCAGCCCGGCGAACCACGAGGAGGTCATCGGTACCTTCCCCGCCAGCGCGGCGGCGGACGTGGATGCCGCGGTCGAGGCGGCAAAGAGCGCTTTTCCGGCCTGGTCGCTGATGCCGGCCCCGAAGCGTGGCGAGATCCTCTTCAAGGTCGCCCGCATCCTGGCGGAGCACAAGGAAGAGCTGTCGCGGCTCATGACCCGAGAGATGGGGAAGGTCCTGCCGGAGGCGCGCGGCGACGTGCAGGAGGCGATCGACGTCGCCTACTACATGGCCGGCGAGGGGCGGCGGCTCTTCGGCCAGACCGTGCCGTCCGAGATGCCGGACAAGTTCGCGATGGCCATCCGCAAGCCGATCGGCGTGGTCGGCATCATCACCCCCTGGAACTTCCCGGTCGCGATCCCCGGCTGGAAGCTCTTCCCGGCGCTGATCTGTGGCAACACCGCGGTGGTCAAGCCCGCCAGCGACACACCGGCCTGTGCCATCCGCTTCGTCGAGCTGCTGATGGAGGGCGGCATCCCCGACGGCGTGGTCAACATCGTCACCGGCTCGGGCGGCGAGGTGGGCAATGCCATCGTGGAGCACCCCGACGTGCGGGTCATCTCCTTCACCGGCCACACGGATACCGGCGTCGAGATCAGCCGCCGCGCTGCGGAGACCCTGAAGCGCGTCAGCCTGGAGCTGGGCGGCAAGAACCCGATCGTCGTCTGGGAGGACGCGGACCTGGGCCTTGCCCTGGACAGCGCCGTCTGGTCGGCCTTCGGTACGAGCGGCCAGCGCTGCACCGCTGCGTCGCGATTGATCGTCCATCGGTCTGTGCACGACACCTTCGTCGAGGCGCTGCGCAAGCGCGTCGCGGGGCTGGTGCTCGGCGACGGGCTGGACGACAAGACCGATGTCGGGCCGGTCATCAACGACAAGGCGGTCGAGCGTATTGCGGCGTACGCGGCCATCGGTCGGGGAGAGGCTGACCTGGTGATCGGCGGCGAGCCAGCGCGCGAAGGCGCTCTCAGCAAGGGCAGCTTCTTTCAGCCGACCATCTTCACGGAGGTTAAGCCCGATGCGCGCATCGCGATGGAGGAGATCTTCGGCCCGGTGACATCGGTCATTCCGGTTGAGACGTGGGAGGAGACCGTGCGGATCGTCAACTCCGTCAAGTACGGCCTCTCGACCTCGCTCTTCACCCGCGACATCAACCTCGCCTTCAGGTCGATCCGCGACTTCGATTCGGGGCTGGGGTACGTGAACCACGGCACCATCGGGGCCGAAGCGCATCTGCCGTTCGGTGGCACCAAGGCGACGGGCAACGGTCACCGAGAGGTTGGCCAGGCCGCGCTCGACTTTTTCAGCGAGTGGAAGAGTGTCTACATCGACTACTCCGGGAAGCTGCAGCGCGCCC
>JBDTYC010000099.1:0-6009 GCA_040005815.1 Chloroflexota bacterium | reverse complement strand
GTATTCGTCGACGGTCACATCGGTCCGGCGCTCGAAGCTGATGTCCAGATACTGCCCCTCGCACAGGGCCAGGCAGGTCTCGTCGTAGACCCGCATCACGTCGAGGAGCTTCTGCGGCTCGTACTCCTCCTCCTTCATGAGTCGATATAGCGCCAGGCGGGACAGCGCGAAGAGCGCATCCCCGGCGTTGATGGCCAGCGGCACGCCCCATAGGGCCCATAGCGTCGGCCGATGGCGCCGCTCCCGATCAGAGTCCTCGATATCGTCGTGGACGAGGCTGAAGTTGTGCCCGAGCTCGACGGCCGCGGCGGCGGGCAGCGCCTTGCGGTATTCGCCGCCGAGCGACTTGAAGGCGAGGAGGCCCAGCAGCGGGCGCAGCCGCTTGCCGCGCGGGCCCTCCCCCTGGTCGAGGCCGAGGTGGTAGGCGAGCATGTCGTAGAGGGGACGCGCGTGACCGTCGTGCTCGCTGAGGACGGACCGCATCTCCGTCTCGATCTCGTCCAGCAGGTCGTTAAACTGGCCCATCATGTCCACGCCCCAAGGGTACCCGAGGTCGAACCGCTCGTGAGCCGAGCCCGCCTCTACAAGACCGAGGGGATCGTGCTACGCAGCATGGACCTGGGCGAGGCCGATCGTGTGCTAACCGTCCTCACCCCGCGCCTCGGCAAGCTGCGGGTGATCGCGAAGGGGATCCGTCGCCCGCGCTCCCGGCTCGGCGGGGGACTTGAGCCCTTCAGCGACGTGCACCTGGTGCTGGCGGTGGGCCGCACCTTTGACGTGGTGACCCAGGCGGCGCTGGAAGACCCCCACCTCGGCCTGCGGGACGACCTCCATTCGACGGCGGCTGCGTGGTACGTGGTCGAGCTGGCCGATCGCTTCTGCGAGGGCTTGGCCGAGTCGCACCAGGCATTCGAGCTCTTGGCGCAGGCGCTCGCCGCGCTCGACGCCGCGCCGGCAGTGGTCTCGCGCGAGATCGTGGCGCGCTGGTTCGAGCTGCATCTGCTCGAGGCGATGGGGTTCCGCCCGGAGCTGGGGCAATGCCTGGACTGCGGCATCGGGATCGAGCCGGAGGGGAACGCCTACTCCCCGGTGGCGGGTGGCGTGGTCGGCCCTGAGTGCTCGCACGACGCGCTCGGGACGCGCCAGATCTCGCGATCGGCGCTCAAGGTGATGCGCCACCTGCAACGCTCGTCCCTGACCGCGGTCCTTCGCCTCCATCTGCCAACCGCGACCCAGCGGGAGGTCGAGCATCTCCTGCACGCGAGCGTATCGGCGGTCCTCGAACGAGAGCTGCGCAGCCGCGACTTCCTCGACGAGGTGGCGCTCCGGGGAGTGCCGGCCTAGTCCTCGCCGGCGACCTGCAGCGACTCGAACCGAATGGCCGCGGGGCCGGCGAACTGCGCAAATCCCTGCGATTCCGCCGAGAAGCGGGCATTCGCCATCGCCTCGAACAGGTTCCCGGTCACGGACCCGCCGCTGATGGCTCGCCGGCCGCCTTTGCCCGTCTCGTAGCCGACGCGGATCTCCATGCCGAAGTCGCCGGTGAGGGGCTCGACGTTCGGTGCCGAGAAGTCGAGGACCTCGAGGACGGGTTCGTCGTCAACCAGCAGGTCAGCCCGCGCGGTCCTGCCGAGGCCGATCTCCGCCACACCGGGCCGACCGGTGGCCGGAACCCCCAGGTACTGGGCGTAACGCAGGGTAGCCGGCCGAGCACGGAGGATGCCGTCCTCGATCACCAGCAGGTCGTGGGCGGGGGTCCCGTCCGAATCCCAGCGATAGCTACCGACGCCAAAGGGCCGCTGCGCGTTCGCGCGCATGGTGACGAGATCCCCGATCGGCCGGGCATCGCCGTAGATCGAGGCGCCCAGCTCGAAGCGTGACAGGTTTTCATAGGCGGTGCGGGCCATGGCCTGGAAGACCAGCGCGCCGGGGAGCCCGGTCACCTGGCCGGACATCAACTGGTTGAGCGCCTCGCCGGAGATGACGACAGGACCCTGTCGGGTCCTGGGCGCCAACGCGCCGAGCTTGTCGCGGGCGAGCTGCGCCCCAACCCGGATCGTCTCCGTCAGCTCGAGGTCAGCGAGCTGACGCGACTCGGTCTGGCGGAAATACTCGGTCTCGTCCTCGGCGCCGCGCGCGAGCAGGGTCACCTCCATCAGGATCCGGGTAGAGGTGGAGGACGCCTCGGCGCCCTGGCTGTTGGCGATCTCCGCGTCGCAATAGGTCAGGAACAGTTCGGCCCCGCTGAGTCGCACGCCCGAGGTACGCTCGCGCTGAGCGAGCTCCCGGATCTGGTCCGCGGCCTCGAGGCCCGCCGCCGTCGCGTCGGCCGCGTCCACGAGGCGGGGATCCGCGAGGGCCACGTCGGGCATCGCGGCTGCGCCGGCGAGGGACCACGGGGGGTTGTTGATGAGGCTGGCCATCGTCACCGCGTCGTCCAGGATCCGCGGCAGGTTTTCGATGTCGACCCGGGCCAGGGGGATGGTCGCGCCGCCGCGTGCCGTCGCGGGCCCGTCGGTGCCCGCCGGTGCCGGATGGTCGTTGAAGACCTCGACTTCATAGGCCTCTCGCGACACCTGTCGGACGCTCTCGATGTCGCTGCCGGCCAGATAGACCTGGACGCCGTGGGTCCGCTCAACGCGCAGGATCCAATCGTCGATCCCGTGGTGAGCGCGCAGCGCGTCGACGATTCGCTGGTCCACCGGCCTCAGGCCAGCCGCAGCCGAGTCTTGATGTGCGGTCCGCCGGAGCCGTTGGGAACCAGCTCCTTCCAGCCCTTGCCGCAGGTGCCCGGTGTGATCTGGAAGTCGTTGGCGACCATCGAGACATCGGCCAGCACGTCCGGGACGTAGCCCGTCATTGCGACCGGGGCGTAGAGGACCCCGGTTGGCTTGCCGTGCTTGTACTCCCGGGCGAAGTTGGTCCAGATCTGGATCCCCCAGCCTTTGGGATCCTCCATCCCATTGAGGGCTCGGCAGACCAGCAGGCCGTCGTCGAGGCTGGCGAGCAGCTCGTCGCGGGTGTTCGTCCCGCGGGCGAAGAAGGTGTTCGACATGCGGGCATAGGCCTTGCGGTGGACACTCTCGCGTCGCCCGTTGGCCGAGCGCGGGATCCCGAGCCGGGTCGCCGAGTAGAGGTCGGTCAACCCCCGCTGAAAGACGCCGTCCCGGATGATGATGGTGGGCGAGGCCGGCTGGCCCTCATCGTCGATGAAGTAGCCGCCGTAGCCGCCTGGCACGGTGGCGTCGTCGATGATGTTCACCAGCTCCGAGCCGACCCGCTGCCCGACGTAGTGCGCGGCCCGCGCTCTCTCCTTCAGGAACATGTCGGTCTCGACGCCGTGCCCGAACGCCTCGTGGGCGATCGTCCCGCTCACCGATGGGTCGGCCACGATGTCGTAGACCCCCGCCGGGACGGGTTTCGCGGTCAGCATGCCGACGGCGGTCTCGGCCATCTCCGCCAGGTCCTCGGGCGGAACCTCGATGACCTCGAGGCCGCCGGTGCCGCCTCGACCGACGTAGTCGTAGCGCTGCTGCTGCCCGTCGGACACGAAGAGAATGAGCGCCAGCGTGGTGCGGCGCACCTGCTGGGTCACCATGCCAACCCGATTGACGAAGACGGTCTGCTGCAGCGTCTCGCCGTAGCCAGCCGAGGCCTGCACCGCTCGCGAGTCGGACTCCCGCAGCTGGCGCCTGACAACCTCGTAGCGCGCCAGCTTGTCGGCCAGGGTCAGGCTGGCCGGGTCGATCTGCATCGGGGTCGCGTAGTCGGCGTCCTGTGGCGCCTCGGGCAGGATCTCGAGCGCCGGAGCGGAGCCATTCGTCGGCCGGGCACGAACGCGGGCGACGAGGTCAGCCGCGGCAGCGCGAACGGCCTCCGGATCGGTCTGATCGGTCGCGGTCTCCTCGAGGGAGTAACCGTTCGATGCAGTCAGCACGACCCCCGCCAACGGATCGAGCCGGTTGGCCGTCTGTCCTCTGTCGCGCAGGTCCACCCGCAGGCCATCGCTGGAGCGCATCAGCGCTGCAGCATAGGGGACCGATCGCTCCATCTCCGCCACGACCTCGCGCAGGAACCCGAAGGTCGATCGCAGGTCGGCCGCCCCCGCGGCGTCACGCTCGGTGAGGGCCATGGCTCCGATCTCAGTCATTGCCGGCATAGGGTAGCGGGGAACCACGGTGCCGCTCCTGTCGCCGCGCGTGCCGAGCAGGTTACAAACCCCTGACGGCGGCAGCCGACCGATCCTGCTGCGCTAGACTCGGGCGGCATGCCCGCACCGAACATGGAGCTCATCGTCAGTCTCGCGAAGCGCCGCGGGTTCGTCTTCCCGTCGAGCGAGATTTATGGCGGGATGGGCGGCTTCTGGGACTACGGGCCACTCGGCGTCGAGCTCAAGAACAACGTCAAAGCCGCCTGGTGGCGCCAGATGGTCCAGCTGCGCGACGACATCGTGGGGCTCGACGCGGCGATCATCATGAACCCGCGGGTGTGGGAGGTCTCCGGCCACGTCGCCGGCTTCAGCGACCCAATGGTCGACTGCCGCAACTGCAAGCTCCGCTTCCGCGCCGACGACCTTAAGGGTCCGCCGTCGGAGATCGCCTGCCCGAACTGCGGCAACCGCGGCACCCTCACCGAGGCACGGCAGTTCAACCTGATGTTCAGCACGCACGTCGGCCCGGTCGAAGAGTCGGCATCGGTCGCGTATCTGCGCCCGGAGACAGCACAGGGGATCTTTGTCAACGTCGCCAACGTCGCATCCACCGCGCGGCGCAAGCTGCCGTTCGGGATCGCCCAGATCGGGAAGAGCTTCCGCAACGAGATCACCCCGGGCAACTTCATCTTCCGGGACCGCGAGTTCGAGCAGATGGAGATGGAGTTCCTCGTCCACCCCTCGCAGGAGGACGAGTGGTTTGCCTACTGGGTCGCCGAGCGCCTGCGCTGGTGGACCGATGTGATAGGGATTGGCACAGACCGCCTCCGGCTTCGGCCGCATGATCCGGACGAGCTGTCCCACTACAGCCGTCAGACGACCGATATCGAGTACAAATTCCCGATGGGCTGGTCCGAGCTGGAGGGCGTCGCCGACCGCACCGATTACGACCTCAAGGCGCATGCCGCGGGGTCCGGCAAGTCACTCTCGATCTTCGACGAGGCGAGCGGTGAGCACGTCACTCCGTACGTGATCGAGCCGGCCGCGGGCGTGGATCGTGCCGTGCTGACGGTGTTGATGGATGGCTACGAAGAGCAGCAGATCGAGGGCGAGAAGCGCGTGGTGCTCCACCTCCGCCCGTCGCTGGCACCCATCAAGGTGGCGGTCATGCCGCTCCTCCGCAACCGCCCCGAGCTCGTCGAGATGGGGCGCCGTCTCACGGGCGACCTGAAGGCCCGCATGCCGGCCACCTACGACGACACCGCCAGCATCGGGAAGCTCTACCGCCGCCAGGACGAGATCGGGACCCCCTTCTGCGTGACGATCGACTTCGAGACGCTGGAGGACGGCGCGGCCACCATCCGCGAGCGCGACACAATGACCCAGGAACGGGTCGCGATGGCGACGCTGCCGGGACGCCTCGCGGACCTGGTCGCCGGCGGGGTGTGGCAGGGCACCAAGCGCGAGCCAATCGTCGAGGCCTGAGCCGATGGACGACGCGGCGTATCAGCAGCAGGTCGTCCACCGCAACGACGCGGTCCTGGCCGAGCGGCCGGGCGACGACGCCGCACACGCGGGACGGTCACGCGCGCTGCTGGCCCTTGGTCGGCTCGAGGAGGCGGAGGCGGACGCGATGGATGCCGTCCGTCTCGACCCGGACGAGGTCCGCTACCGCGAGCTCCTGGCCGAGATCCAGTCACGGCGCGGGGAGCACGCGGATGCGGCGGCCGAATATGCCCGCCTGTCACGCAACGACCCTCGCCAGGTGGCCTGGACGGTGGCCGAGGCGGCCGAGCGAATCGAGGCGGCCGATGCCGCGAAGGGGGTTGATGCGGCACGTCGCGCCGTGAGGCTCGACC
>JBDTYC010000098.1:0-6032 GCA_040005815.1 Chloroflexota bacterium | reverse complement strand
CGATGCTCGAGAAGCGCGACCACTTGGCTGAACATGGGGACCAGCTGCGCCACCTGATGCTGCGTGAGCCACGGGGCTATCCGGCCCTGTGCGCCAACGTCGTCCTGCCGCCGACCGACCCAAAGGCCGATGCCGGCTTCGTGATCATGGAACAGGCCGAGTACCCGGCGATGAGTGGATCGAACACGATCTGCACCGCCACGGTGCTGATCGCCGAGAATATGGTGCCAGTCACGGAGCCGATCACCCAGTTCACCCTGGAGGCGCCCGCCGGGCTGATCAAGATCCGCGCCGCGGTGACGGATGGGAGGGCCACATCGATCACCTTCGAGAATGTGCCTGCATTCGCGATCGAGATCAACGCGCCGGTCGAGGTGCCGGAGATCGGCCGGGTCAAGGTCGACGTCGCCTGGGGCGGGATGTTCTACGCCATCATGGAGGCTTCGGCACTGGGCCTGAAGCTGACACCGGATGAGGGGCGCGACATCGTGCGGCTGGGCGAGATGGTCAAGGCTGCCGCGCGCGAGCAGATCCCCGTCGCGCACCCGGATCATCCGGAGATCCGGGGGATCAGCATCATCGAGATGACCGCCCCGCCGACGATGCCCGGCGCACATGGCAAGAACACTGTGGTCGTCTCCTCAGGGACCCTCGACTGGGATCGGCGAGAGTCATTCACCGGGGTCCTCGACCGCTCTCCGTGCGGCACCGGCACCTGTGCGCGGATGGCGGTGCTGCATGCTCGCGGCAAGCTGGGGATTGGCGAGGACTACGTCCACGAGGGGATCCTGGGGACCGCCTGGACTGGCCGCTTGCTGCGCGAGACGACTGTTGGACCGTATCGGGCTGTCGTCCCCCAGCTGACCGGCAGCGCCTGGATCACCGGCAGGTCCGAGTACCAGCTTGACGCCGATGACCCGTTCCCCGAGGGATTCACCGTCGGCGACCTGTGGGGGCTCACCGACTAGGCATCTTCGCCAAGTAATCAACCGCCCCGATTGGGGATGGTGCCGCTCGGTGGCCTCGAGCGGCAGGGTCTGGCCGACTAGGCGGCCACCTTCTCCTCGGAAACGCTCCGAGCGCTGGCGACAAGCGTCGCGATCACTCCCGCGACCTCGGCCCGGATGAGCGGATCAACCAGCCGCAGCTCCGTGTCGAAGGCCTCCTGGGCCGATGGGATGCCCACCTGCTCGTCGAGCGTCTCGGCACCGGCGCGGCGCAGGGACCGCTTGACAGACTCGATCCCACCGCGTGCGCCGCCGGGCGTGGCCGAGGCACCCATCACCGCGACGAGCTTCCCGCTGAGCGTGCGCCGCGGCGGCCGGGAGGCCCAGTCGATGGCGTTCTTGAGCACGGCGCTGGTGCCGTCGTTGTATTCGGGCGTGACGATCAGGATCGCGTCAGCGGCGTCCATCGCGGCTCGGAGCGAGCGGACGGCGATCGGCTCACCCGCAGCCTCAAGGTCGCCGTCGTAGAAGGGAAGTGCGCCAAGGTCATCGAAGGTCGTGATCTCGACGCCGGACGGCGCGAGCTCCGCCGCGGCGCGCAGGAGTGCCCGGTTGAACGAGGCGGCCCGAAGGCTTCCTGCCATGCCAAGCAGGCGAATCGGTTGCTGATTGGTAGTGATCATTGTCATTGCGTCCTCAACTATCTCTCAGCATATAGTTGCACACGCAACTACATACGTCAAGGGGCGGCCGGCCGCACGGGCGAATGTCACGCCAAGAAGGTGCCATTCGGCCCATCCGGAGGCGGCCGCGGGTCCGCAGCATCACTGGCAACGGCGCCGCCTGGCGCCACCCGGCACTCCGAGTAAGAGGCAGCACCCATGAAGTCGTTTCGCACGATCCCCATTGCAGCCGTCGGGCTCGCCCTAGCGCTCGCTGCGTGCAGTGCGTCGCCCGCGGCGTCGCCGACAAAGACAACCGTGACCGGCACGCTGACCGAGTACGCCATCACCCTGAGCGCCACGTCGGCCTCGGCCGGCATCGTCGAGTTCGATGTCACGAACGCCGGCACCATCATCCACGAGTTCGTGATTCTGAAGACCGACACGCTGGCCAAGGACCTGCCGCTCTCCGGCGACAGCGTCGACGAGGACGCCCTTGACGCAATCGGCGAGGTCGCGGAGACGGACCCCAGCGGCACCGGGACCTTTACCGCCACCCTGGCCGCAGGTCACTACGCGATCATCTGCAACATCCCCGGCCACGTGATGCAGGGGATGGTGACGGACTTCACCGTCAACTGAGGTCGGGGCGCCCGAAGCGGCGCTAGTGCGCCTGGCGGCCCACGAGCTCGGCCGACTGCGGCGATTGCTCCGGCGCCGGAACGAACACGTGGGAACGCTCAGCGACATGCTCGTCGCCCGAGCGTTCCCTCATTCCATGAGCCTGGCGATCGGAGGCGTTGGCGGTGATCGCGGCGGTGAGGCCATTGAAGATCGCGATGCTGGCGACGACCACGATGCTCGCCGCGAACGACGCGTGAAGGGCCGCCGAGAAGAGGAGCGCACTGCTCAGGGCGGAGAGGAGCCAGGCGGCGCTCAGCCATACCCGTCGATGTGACATGGCGCTGCGAGCCCGGGCACTCGCCTCGTCCTTCGCCGCACGGACGCCCTGCGACGCGAGCCTGGCTCCGGCGCCCGGCGCATGGCCGACGGCCCGACTGAACGAGACGATGCGAGCGAAGACGTTGGCGATCGATGCAATCGCGGAGCGAGTGCGCGTGACGATCAAGAGCCCGCGAAGGCGTTCTGATAGCGGCACGGCCGGCGTGACGGCAGGTGCGAAATCAGGCTTGGGGTCCTGGGCTCGCGCAACGGCGGGGCCGGTCAGGCTCGAAACCTTCTTGCGCTCCTCGTTGGGCTTGCCGTCGGGGGTGGAAAAGGTTGTGGCCGCTGGCACCTCCCGGCGCATTGGCACCGCATGGCAGCGATAGCAGCGATCGTCGGTCTCGCGATTAGCGCACCAGCACTCGCGGCAGATCCATCCGTTCTCGAAGGTCGGCATTCCACGAGCCTACGCACGCTGCGGCCCCTGTCGATGACGGAAAAGTACCGTTTGCTGCGATGGATCAGGCCGGCGTGTGACCTCCGGCCCCTCTCCTTGGGAACCGGACCGTGTAACGCCGAGCGTAGAGTTGGGAAAGGGCATCGCGCCCGTCACGGGATCGGCCTCAGGAGAAAGAACCGATGCGCCTCGCCTCAACTCTTGCCGCCGGCGCGCTGCTGCTCGCTGCATGCACACCGCAGACCGGGGCAGGCAGCCCTGACCCGAGCAGCGGCGGCATCGAGATCACCGTTACGCACACCAGCGCCGGCGACGCGCTGGCCGGCCCGAATGACATGACGCTGTACACCGACGCGAACGACAGCGGTGGCACGAGCACCTGCACCGGCGGTTGCTCGGATGCGTGGCCGCCGCTGCTGGGCGACGGGACGGCCGTCGTGGCCGGCGATGGGGTAAGCGGCCCGTTCGGAACGACCACCCGCGACGACGGCAGCAAACAGATCACGCACTACGGAAAGCCGCTCTACTCCTACGCCAGCGACGGAGCGCCGGGCGACGCGAAGGGCGATGGCGTCGGCGGCGTCTGGTCCATCGCGGTCGTCGGGGCTGCGTCGGCCAGCCCCGATGCGACGAGCGGCGAGAGCGAGGCGGAGACGCGGAAGCCTTCCGCGACTCCCTACCGGGCCCCCGGCTACTGAGGCATCGTCCCGGGCGTAGACTCGCCGGGATATGAAACGGCGCCGGGAGCAGGAACGAGATGATGCGATGGCCCGCGAGCAGGCCGACGCTCGTCGCGAGGCACTGCTCGCGGAGCTGAAGGCGCACGAAGCGGCTGTTCGCGAGCCCGAGCCACCGACGGTCGAGCCGGGCGCCGAGTCTGTCGCGGATGAACCCGCCGCCGAGGCAGCTGCGGAACCTGAGCCGGCGGAGGCCCCCGAAAGCGGCGAGGCGCCCTAACCGCTATTCCCCGACGAGGGCGTCGTGGATGACCCGCGCGTCATAGAGCAGCATCCCCTCGAGCGTGTCGGCGCCTGATCCGGATTCGGGGGTTCCGAGCGAGTCCGTGTACAGCGCCTGATCGACGACGCGCGCTCCGGTTTCCTCGGCGATTGCGCGAGCGAGCTTCGGATTCACGGCCTGTTCGCTGAAGATCGCGGTGACGCCCTGGGCGTGGATCGTATCTGCCAGCGCAGCCAGCTGAGCGGGGTTCGGCTCCGCGGAGACGTCGAGGCTCGGAAATATCGACCCCACGAAATGCAGGCCGTACTCGACCAGGAAATAGCCAAGGGCGTCGTGATCGGTCACGATGCCTCGCCGCCCTTCAGGCACCTCGGCCATGAGACGCCGAATCTCGGCGTCGGCGTCCTCCAGCCGCCCGATCTGCGCTTCCGCGCGCTTCGAGAAGGCCGATGCAAGGTCTGGGCGGGCAGCGCTCAGGGCATCCCGCACGTTCTCCACCATGCGGATTGCGTTTGGGGCGGTGAGCCAATAGTGTGGGTCGATCGCGCCGGCGTCCGCGGCATCGGCCGGTGAGCGCAACTCGATCCCTGCGCTCATGTCGTACAGCCGATCACGCCCACCAATGGTCGCGAGGGCCCCCTCGAGCCACGTCTCGAGTCCGGCGCCACTCTCGAGGATGACATCGCTCTTCTCGATCGCCGCGGCGGCAGACGGCGTGATCTCGAAGTCGTGGGCCTCGGCACCTGGCTTCAGCAGGACGGTGAGCGAGATCTCGTCCCCACCCACGACCCGGGCAGCCGCGCCCACCTGGGTCGTCGTGGCCACCACCCGGAGTCGCCCGTCGGGAGGCGAGGGGAAGGAGGTGCTGCAGGCCGCCAACCCGGCCATGCAGGCTGCCAGGCAGACGGTCGTGATGGCCGCTCTCACGGACTCAGGCCGAGGCCGCGTCCTCGGCGCGGCAGGTCGCGCAGCGACCGTAGAAGTCGAGCCGGGCGTCGTCGATCTCAAAGCCCAACTCCAGGGCCAGGCGCTCGGCGATGGGAGTGACGTAGGCCTCGTCGATCTCCTCGACCCGGCCGCAGCGCGTGCACGCGATGTGATGGTGGTGCGCCGGCAGGCAGGCGACGTAGGCGTAGACGTGGCCGTCCAATTCGAGCCGGCGCGCCACGCCGGCCTCCACCAGCGTCTCCAGCGTGCGAAAGACGGTGGCACGGCCGATCGCCGGCTCGCGTCGGCGCAGGCTCCGATACAGCTGCTCGGCGGTCAGCCGGCGCCCCGCCGCGGCGAGCGCATCGGCGACGAGGAGTCGCTGACGCGTGACCCGCTCTCCGGCGGCGGTGAGGCGATCGGCCGCCGCCAGCGTGACTCGATCCATGACCAGAGGCTAGCACAGGCGAGACTGAGTATCATGTCCGCTGTGAGCGACATACCGCCGATCGCCGGCCTGGTCCTGCATCACGTGAGCGCCGGGTACGGTGCCGCGGTCGTCCTCGACGATGTCGATCTCGCCATTCCACCGGGGACGCTGGTGGGCGTGATCGGGCCGAACGGCTCGGGCAAGAGCACGCTGCTGAAGGCAATTCTCGGTCTCGCCCCGATGACGACGGGCGCAGTCCTCCTCGATGGCCGCCCGGTCTCCGAGCAGCGGGATCGACTGGCGTACGTGCCGCAACGAGAGGCTGTCGACTGGAGCTTCCCGGTGAGCGCGGAGCAGGTGGTGATGATGGGCCGCTACCCACGCATCGGCTGGCTGCGCAACCCCGGATCGGGGGATGCCACCGCGGTGCGCGATGCGCTGGAGCGTGTCGCGATGGCAGATCACGGCTCAAGCCAGATCGGCGCGCTCTCGGGCGGCCAGCAGCAGCGCGTCTTCCTCGCGCGCGCGCTCGTCCAGGAGGCATCGGTCCTTCTCCTGGATGAGCCGATGACCGGTGTGGACCAAACGACCGAGCAGCTCATCGTCGGCCTGCTGCGGGAGCTCCGGGACGGTGGCACCACCATCCTGCAGGCCACCCACGACCTCGAGTCCGCGGCCGAGATCTCCGACCAGCTCTGCTTCGT
>JBDTYC010000097.1:0-6366 GCA_040005815.1 Chloroflexota bacterium | reverse complement strand
GCGCCCGTCAAGAGCCTCCCGGGCCGGCGCCAGCCGCCCGGTCGCGCGGGACTACGATGGCGATATGTGGCGCCCTCGGACCGACTGGCGCGCGCTGACCACGACCCTCGTCGTGGCCGTGGCGGGGCTGGGTGCCTCTGTCGCAGGCGTCTTCCTGCTCGAGGAGCAGGCAGGAGTCCGGGATGCATCCACGCTCTTCCTGCTGGCCGTCGCGCTGGTGGCGTATCTCCGGGGCAGCTGGGCGGCGGTCGGGACGGCGCTGGGCGCATTCCTGGCCTATAACTTCCTCTTCCTGCCGCCCGAGTTCACCTTCTTCGTCTCGGATCCTCAGCACATCCTCACGCTCGTCCTGCTGCTGGGGGTCGGTATCGGCATTGGGCGGCTCACCGGGCTGCAGCGCGATCAAGCCGAGCGTTCCGAGCGTAGGGAGCACGAGGCCCGAGCGCTCTTCAACGTCAGCCGCGCCATCGCCACCGCCAAGCGGATGAAGGACGCATTGCCGGTCCTGGTCGGCAGCCTGGCCCAGGATTCGCGGATGGCGCGGGTCTGGATCGGCCTGGGCTCAACGTGGGGGCAAGAGCAGGTCGTTGCCTCCACCGATGGCGGAGCCGATATGGCCGCTGCCGGACCGCACAGCGTGCTGCGCCGCACATCGGCCGATGAGGCGCCGGCGTGGGTGCGCCTCAGCCCCCCTGGACCCCCTGCCGCCCGGCGGGACAGCCTCACTCTTTTCCGCATTCCGCTGGCCGATGGGACGGACCCGATCGGCTCGCTGTGGGCGGGGCGCGATCCGCGACTTGGGCCGCCGAGCGGGGAGGAGACGAGACTCCTGGCTACCGCGGCAGATCAAATCGGGCAGGGGATCGTGCGCGATCGACTGTCGGAACAGGCCACCGAGCTCGAGGTCGCGCGACGGAGCGAGGAACTGAAGACTGCCCTCCTCGACTCGGTCTCGCATGACCTGCGGACTCCGCTCGCCACCATACGGGCATCGGCCGGGACGCTCGCCGACCCCAGCGTTGCGCTGACATTGGACGATGCCAGAGCGACGGCTCGCGAGATCGACGCGGAGGCGGATCGGCTGGCGAACCTGGTGAGCGGGCTGCTCGACATGAGCAGAATCACCGGCGGTGCACTCGAAACGAGGCCCGAGCCGATGCCGGTTGGTGAGGCGGTGATGCCGGCGCTGCGCCGTGCGACGGGTGCGCTGGCCGCCCGGCCGGTCCAGCTGGACATCCCCGACGAGCTGCCCTTAGTCTTCGTGGATCCGGTGCTGATCGGCCAGGTGCTCGACAACCTGCTCGAAAACGTCGTCCGCCACACCCCGATGCACGCGCGGGTGCGGGTCGTTGCGACCGCCGCTGCCGAGGCGGTGACGGTCCGCATAGAAGACGCCGGTCCCGGGGTGCCGTCTGAAGCGATCTCGCAGATCTTCGAGAAGTTCTATCGCGTGCCCGCCCGGCGCGGCGCCGCCCGACAGGGGACAGGTTTGGGCCTCGCTGTAGTGCTGGGCATGACGGAGGCCATGGGAGGCTCCGCGACCGCAACGAGGAGCGAGCTGGGAGGGCTTGCGATCGATCTGCGCCTCCCGATCGCCGCGCCCGTACCACCCGACGCGGTGCCGACGCCGTGACCCAGCGGCGGGCCAGCATCCTGCTGGTCGAGGATGACGAGAAGACCAGCCGGGCGGTCGTCGCCAACCTGGAGGGGCACGGCTACGGCGTACGCGCCGCGGCGGATGGAGAGGAAGCCCTCGTCCTCTGGGAGCTGCGCCGGCCCGACCTGATCCTGCTCGACCTGGGCTTGCCTGGCATCGACGGGATCGGGGTGCTGCGACGCGTCCGGCGAGACGCCACCACGCCGGTGATCATCCTCTCCGCGCGGGGCGAGGAGCGCGACAAGGTCGAGGCTCTCGATGACGGCGCCGACGACTACCTGGCCAAGCCCTTCGGCATGGCCGAGCTGCATGCCCGCATTCGGGCCGCGCTGCGACGCTCCCTGACGACTGAGGTGGATCCGAGCGGCGTCCTGAAGATCGGTCCGTTGCGCCTCGATCCGGATCGGCGTCTCGTCACGGTCGGCCAGGAGGACGTTCGCCTCACGCCACGTGAGTACGAGCTGCTCAAGGTGCTGCTGGCCAACGCCGGCAGGCTGGTAACGCGTGGTCGGCTGCTTCGCGCCGTATGGGGAACGGCCTACGCCGACGAGGGCCACTACCTGCACGTCTACATCGGCCAGATCAGGCGCAAGCTCTCCGCCGCGGACCCGGCCGGCGCCCTCGCCGATCTGTTCGTGGCGGAGCCGGGCGTCGGATATCGGGTGCGAGGGGGGGAATCTTGAGCCGTTCTTGAGCGCCCGCTTGGAGCCTCGTGCTCGGAGCATCCGAGCCCAGGGCGCACGCTGGAGGCATGGCATCACGGGTGTTCGGCGCCGCCGGGGCGCTGGACCGGTCGCAGGATCAAGCGTTTGACCTCGAGCATACGTTCGACCTGGTCCGCAGGGCAGTCGCGCTGATCGCTGCGGGCGGTGCCCGACGCGTCACCCTCGTCGGCCTGCCCCTCGACAGTCAGGCGCTTCGCGAGGTGGGTTCGCTCGTTCGGGCCAGCGGCATGGCCATGCGCGCCTTGCCGGGCAGCTTCGGATCTGACATCACGGTCGAGGCCAGCGGGTGACGGCTCCTCGTCCCGGTGACCACGAGGGTCACATCCGGTCCGACGACCTGAGGGAGATGCGGCCGGTTCGCGGGGGACGGCCGGGGGACCGCTATGTGAAGGTGGTCGAGCCGTTCGCGAACGACTTCCGGCGTCGCGCCCCCGGCCACCTGGTGGCGTCCGAGGCGGTGCTCGAGCCGACCGGCGGATTCGGGCGCCTCGCCGACATGCTGCGGCGTGCCTTGATTGGGCGCCGCATCGCGAGCGAGAAGGAGCTCGGCGAGCGGATCGGGCCGTTCAAGGGGCTCGCCATCTTCGCTTCGGACAACATCTCGTCATCGGCCTATGCCACCGAAGAGATCATGCGGGTGGTCGTGGTGGCGGGCGCAGGGGCGCTCGCAGCAACGCTGCCGCTGACGATGGCCATCGTCGTGGTCCTGCTCATCGTGGTCACCAGCTATCAGCAGACGATCCGCGCCTACCCGAGCGGCGGCGGCTCGTACCTTGTCGCCAGCGACAACCTCGGCATCGGCCCTGGGCTCACTGCGGCCGCAGCCCTCCTCACCGACTACGTCCTCACGGTCGCCGTCTCGGTTGCCGCCGGCGTCGCGGCGCTTACCTCGATCTTCCCGTTCCTGTTCGAGCAGCGGGTGGTGGTCGGCGTCGGGTTCATCGCCCTCCTCTGGATCGGCAACCTCCGCGGCCTCCGCGAGAGCGCGAACCTGTTCGCGATCCCCACCTATATCTACCTCGTCGCCATCTTCGGGCTGCTCGGCTACGGGCTCTGGCTCGCAGCGACCGGCTCGCTGCCCACATACCACGCGCCGCCCGGATGGGCCGACGCCGCACCGCTCGAGGGCCTTGGGATCGTGCTCATCCTCCGCGCCTTCGCTGCGGGTTCGGTGGCGTTGACCGGGACCGAGGCGGTATCCAATGGTGTCCAGGCCTTCCGTGCGCCGGAGGCGCGCAACGCGGGGGTCGTGCTGATCCTGATGGGCTCGCTCTTCGCCACGATCTTCCTGGGGATCAGCTTCCTGGCCTCACAGCTGGGGGTGGTCCCGGACCCGAGCGAGAAGCAGACCGTGATCAGCCAGATCACCAGCACCCTGGTCGGCGCGGGGACGCCATTCCACTACCTGATCCAGCTCTCCACCGCTTTCCTGCTGATCCTCGCCGCGAACACCGCTTTCGCCGGCTTTCCGCGGCTTGCCAGCATCCTGGGCAAGGACCGTTTCCTGCCGCGCCAGTTCCAGTACCGCGGCGATAGGCTGGCCTATTCGGTCGGGATCATGGTCCTGGCGCTGCTGGCCGCCGTCCTCCTGATCGGCTTCAGGGGGAGCGTCACCGCCCTGATTCCGCTCTACACGGTGGGCGTCTTCATCGCCTTCACCCTCAGCCAGACGGGGATGGTGAGGCATTGGTGGAAACTTCGGAACGAGGTGCGCGGCTGGCGCTGGCGAGCCGTCCTGAACGGCGCCGGGGCGGTCGCCACCGGAGTCGTGGCGATCATCGTGGGCATCGTCAAGTTCGCGTTCGGCGCCTGGATGGTGCTGCTGCTGATCCCGCTCCTGATCGGGCTGATGTGGGCCATCGGCAAGCACTACCGGAGCGTTGAGCGCGCGTTGGCGGTGGACTGGAAGAGCGCCGCCCTGCCGCGGCGGGTCGCGCCACGGGTGGTGGTCCCCGTCAGCCGCCTCGACCGCGCGACCCTGAATGCGCTCGCCTTCGCCACCTCGATCGCCTCCGACGTCACGGCGATCCACGTTTCGGACGAACCGGAGGACGTCGCCCGCATGAAAGCCGATTGGGAGCGCTGGGGTGGTCCGGTCAACCTGGTCATCCTGGAGTCGCCGTACCGAGCCCTCATCGCGCCGATGCTCGCCTACCTCGATGCCACCGACCGCGCCGATCCCGCGCAGCCGACCACGGTGGTCCTGCCCGAGTTCGTGCCGCGCCACATGTGGGAGTACCCGCTCCACAACCAGACCGCGCTGCGCCTCAAACTGCGCCTCTTCTTCCGACGCAACACGGTCGTGGTCGACGTCCCCTATCACCTGGGCTAGGGCGCGTACAGTGGTCGCATGATTGTTGCGACTACCCCCTTCGCGGCAGGACACCGGGTCGTGGAGAGCAAGGGTCACGTCTACGGGCTCGTCGTCCGCAGCCGCGGCCTCGGCGGCAACATCGCCGCGGCGGTGCGCTCGCTCGGCGGTGGCGAGATCAAGGAGTACACCCAGCTGCTGGAGGATACCCGCCGCCAGGCGATCGACCGGATGGTGCAGAACGCGACCCTGATGGGCGCCAACGCGGTGATCTCGATGCGCTTCGACAGCTCGGAGATCGGCAGCACCATGAGCGAGATCGTGGCCTACGGCACCGCCGTCGTGGTCCGGCCGGACAGCGGCGCTCCCCAACCTGCCGAATAGGGCGGGTTGATGGTGAATACCGTGCGGGGCGTGGTTGGGGTGCTCGGCGCCCTGCTCATGCTGGGGGGTCTGGTCGGCCTCATCGCGGGGGCCTGGACCGATGGACTGTGGGCCGCCGTCACCGGCGCCGTCGTCCTGGTGGCGGTCGTCCTCGAGCGCGCCCGCTATCGATCCGAGGCGGCCGAGGGCTCATCCGGGCCGGCGGGTCCCGGCGGCGGCGAGTCAACGATGCCGGTCGCCCCGTTCCGGCCGACGGATGAGGTCTTCGTGGATCCGACCAGCGGGCATCAGCTGCGGGTCTATCTCAATCCGGCCACCGGTGAGCGCCGCTACTTCGCCGAATAGCCTGCTGGGGCGCCAGGCGAAGTCAGCCTCTGGCTGAGGTGTCGCGTGACCAGCCGACATCCGGGTCAGGCCTTGATCCGACTCCCGTCGGGGTCGAAGAGCGGCTCGGCACTCACAACGCAGGCGACCCAGCCCCCGAAGATCTCCACCTCGGCTGCCTGGCCAGTCTCCGCCATCGCGGGCGGCAGGTAGGCGTACGCGATCGAGCGCTCGACCGCGAAGCCGTAGCCGCCGGAAGTCACGCGGCCGACGACCTCGCCATTCACCCGCACCGGCTCGTTGCCAAGCGCCACCGAGCGCGGATCGCCGATCACCAGGCAGGCCAGCCGCTTCCGGGGTCCCGCCTCCTTCGCCGCCGCGAGCGCCTCTCGACCGATGAAGCCGCCCTCCTTCTTGAGCCGCACCGCAAAGCCGAGTCCGGCCTCGTACGGCGTCTCCTCCGGCGTGATGTCGCTCGACCAGACCCGGTAGCCCTTCTCCAGGCGGAGGCTGTCGATGGCCCGATACCCCCCGGCCAGCATCCCGAGCGGCCGCCCCGCCGCCCAGAGCGTGTCCCACAGCTGTGCTCCGTACTCCATCGGGCAGTAGAGCTCCCAGCCGAGCTCGCCCACGTACGTGACCCGCAGCGCCGTCACCGGCACGTGCCCGACCGTGATCTGCGCCGCGGTCAGGTAGGGGAAAGCCTCGTGGCCCAGGTCATCGGTCGTGGTGGACTGCACGATCTCGCGGGCCAATGGTCCCCAGATGCCGATGCATGCGCGTGCCGAGGTGACGTCGCTGACCGTGACGCTGCCGTCATCGGGCGCGTGGCGGCGGATCCAGCCGAGATCGTGGTTGCCGAAGGCGGTGCCGGTGACGATGAAGAACCGATCCTCGCCGAGGCGGGTGACGGTGAAGTCGCACTCGATCCCGCCGCGCCGGTTGAGCATCTGGGTGTAGGTGAT
>JBDTYC010000096.1:0-6373 GCA_040005815.1 Chloroflexota bacterium | reverse complement strand
AGCTCGATCCACTCCGGCGCGATGCTGCGCAGGTCCGAGTCGACCATCACCATCGCCTTCACACCGAGCTCGCGCGCGACCTCGAAGAGGGCGCGCACCGCGGTCCCCTTGCCGGAGAGGCCGTGGTAGGTGAAGGTGATCCGCTGGAGCTTGTGGCGCGGGCTGACGAGGATGATCTTCTCGATGTATTCGGGACTCTCAGCCGTGATCGCGACGCGCGGGGTGTGATCGGGGGAGCCGCCGTCGGAGTTGACGAGGATCGGCTTAAGGTCCGGGAAGTACTGGACCATCCCCGCCGTGGCGGCGCGCACCACGAAGCCGATGGTGTCGGCGTTGCCGAAACTGGGGATGCCGACCATCAGGTCCGCCTGGCCCACGCGGCGGACCTCGGCGAGCCCACTCGCGTCGAGCGCCGATGCGGGCGGCGCGGATCGATTGGTCGTCAGCGGTGGGACCTCCTCGGGCGCCGCAAGCCTAGCAGCAGGCGGAGGCTCAGTCTTCGATGCGCCGCAGCTTCTTCGGCCGCTGCCCCATCAACCGACCTGCGATCGAGGGGTACTTCTCCGGCTCCGAGGAGACGATCAGCCAGTCCTCGACCTGCTCGCCGGACCGATAGCGCGAGTTCACGTGCTTGGCGACGTAATGCGTGAAGCCATTGCCGCGCCAGGCGTGCAGCCACGGCCGGATGGGAAGCTTCACCGCTGGCGAGACTCGCACCCGAACGTTTTCCTCGACGACCGATGCGAGCAGCCGGCGCCGCTCCTGGTACGGGACGTCGGCGAGCGACTCCCCGTCGAGCTCGACCAGGTCGAGCGCCACGAAGGCGCGCCGCGTCTCCATCGACAGGGGGTCGGGCGGCTCGTCAACCAGGCCCTTCTCGGCCAACGTCTCGGCCCACTGGCGCACACCGGACCCGTCGCCAACGAACGGCTGCGCGGTCCAGATCCCGTCGACCACCGCAGCCTCGGCATCGATCGCGGTGAGCAGCTCGTCGGCCGCATCGGCGCATTCGGCGCCGGCGGGCTGGCCCGTCTCATCGGTCAGGGTGACCCGTCCGGCGTGGAGCCGCGCGATCAGCCGATCTCCCGACCAGTACGGCTCGAAGAGCCAGTTCACGCTGTTGATGATCACCTCGGCGGGCGTCGCCTGCTGAGGGAGGACCGGTTCGGGGTTCGTCATGCGCGTCAAGGTTACCGCGCCGGCCCGCGAACGGTTCACCTCAGGAACGGTTGTAAAGCTTCAGCTCGCCCTCTTCGACCTCGACCCCGACCTCCTTGCCGATCTGCTCCCATGCATCGAGGTCCCACTCGCCGACGAGCGTGATCGCAGTCCCCTCGCGGCCGGCCCGCGCGGTGCGGCCGACGCGGTGGACGTAGGTGTCGGCGTCCTCGGGGATGTCGTAGTTCAGGACGAATGGCAGGTCGGTGATGTCGAGTCCGCGCGACGCCACATTGGTGGCGATCAGGAACTGGATCTTGCCCGAGCGGAATGCGGCCAGCGTGTGGTCGCGCTCGCGCTGCGAGAGCCCGCCGTGAAGCGCGGCGACGTTCCGCCCCTTGCGGGCCAGCGTGGCCGTGAGCCGGTCCACGCCAATCTGGGTATGGCGGAAGACGAGGAGCCGATCGAATCCGAAGGTGTCGGTCAGCTCGGTGAGCGCCGCCGCCTTGTCCTGCTCGGCCACGAAGTAGACCAGCTGCCGAACCGTCTCGACGGTCCGCATCTCCGGCCGCACGATGATGTGCTCGGCCTGCTTGTCCATGAAGCGATCGCAGATGCGCAGGATCGCGTACGGCATGGTGGCGGAGAAGAGCGCCGTCTGGCGCTGGCGCGGGCAGCGCGACAGGATCGTCTCGACGTCGACGATGAAGCCCATGTCGAGCATCCGGTCCGCCTCGTCGAGGATCACGGTGTGGACCCGGTCGAGCCGCAGCTCGCCGCGTCGAATCAGGTCGAGCACACGTCCGGGCGTCCCGACCACGACCGGCACGCCGCGCTTCAGAGCGGTCACTTGGCGATCCATGCTCGAACCGCCGTAGATGGCCACAGCGGCGACGTTGCGGAAGACACCGATGCGGCGAATCTCCTCGGTCACTTGGACGCACAGCTCGCGGGTCGGGGTCAGCACCAGGGCTTGGACGAAGTGGCCGGCGGGGTCGACCTTCTCCACGATCGGGATGCCGAAGGCGGCGGTCTTGCCGGTGCCGGTCTGCGCCTGGCCGATGAGGTCCTTCCCGGCGCGGAGGGGGCCAATGGCGCGGGCCTGGACCTCAGTCGGGCCGGTGAAGCCCATCTTCTCGATGGCCCGGGCGATGGTCACGGGCAGCTCGATCTCACCGAAACGATGGGAACGCTGCGCCGCCAGGACGGCGGCCATCAGGGGAGAAGATTCGGGATCGTCAGCCGGTGGATTGCCGTTGGGTGCTGGGGAGGGCGCCGGTGCCCCTCGACGAGGCGCTCGCGCGCGTCGGGGAGGGGCGGGTGATGTGGTCTCAGGCAAACGGGGGCTCCGAGGGAGAGTGACTGATCTCGATCGTACCACGCGCGGCGAATCAGGCCGATGCCGGGGGCCCCGGTCGGGAGATGGGCCGGTCGAAACGGCCGTCAGGCTGCGGGCGGTCGACCGCCACCGCCCCATCGGTCCGCGGCCCCTTGGCGTAGCCGTTCGGGTGGGTGAGGCGCCAGGCCCACGCGTCGGCCAGCATCTGCTCGAGCTTCGAGTGCTCCGGGTGCCATCCGAGGGCCAGCCGCGCACGCCGGGATGAGGCCACCAGCACGGGAGGATCGCCGGTGCGGCGCTTCACCACGCGGGCCGGGATGGCGCGACTGGTCACCTTGCGGGCGGCCTCGACCACCTCGCGGACGCTGAAGCCCGCCGCCGAGCCAAGGTTGTAGACCTCGAAGGACGAGTCGCCCTCCCCTGTCGCCTCGAGGGCCAGCAGGTGCGCCGCGGCCAGGTCGCGGACGTGGATGAAGTCGCGCACGCAGGTCCCATCCGGAGTCGAGTAATCCTGGCCGAAGATCTGCACGTGGGTGGCCTCGCCTGCGGCCACCTTCAGCATCAGCGGCATGAGGTGGGTCTCAGGGTTATGGTCCTCGCCGTTGCGCTCCGTGGCGCCGGCGACGTTGAAGTAGCGCAGGCTGATCGTCTGGAAGTCGTGGCTGGCGGAGAACCACCGCATCGCGCCCTCGAAGGCGAGCTTCGTGGCCCCGTACGGGTTGATCGGCTCGGTGCGGTCGGCCTCCGCGATCGGGACCCGGCGCGGCTCGCCGTAGACGGCTGCGGTGGACGAGAAGACCAGCCGATTGACCCCGGTGAGACGCATCGCCTCCAGGAGCGTCACGCCGCCACCGACGTTGTTGCGGTAGTAGAGGCCCGGGTCGGTCAGGCTCTCGCCGACCAGGGACTTGGCGGCGCAGTGCAGGACGGCGTCGATGCGCTCCTCGCGCAGGACGTGCTCGAGATGACGCTGGTCCTCGATCGCACCCCGCACGAGGCGCGCCGGGCGCACCACCGCCGCGGCGTGGCCGCTCGACAGGTCGTCGTAGACCACGACATCGTGGCCGGCATCGACGAACGTCTCGACGCTCGTCGAGCCGACGAACCCGGCTCCGCCGACCACAAGGATCCGCAAACAGCCTCCTCCTCGTCGGTCCGGGTCAGCGGGTCGCCGCGCCGACGTCGGCGGGCGATGCGGATGCCCTGGTCGCCGGCTGCACCTGCCAGGCGAGGAACTCGGCGGCCAGCTGCGGGCTGAAGGTGGTCGAGATGTGATCGGCTCCTGCACTGACCAGGTCGACCAGTTGCGTCAGCTCGGTGAGAACGCCGGCAGCCTTCAGCTGGAGATGCCCCCCGACCACGCCGTGCAGGAACTGAGCGAGCTCCACCGTCGCATCGGCGGCGTCCTGGCCGTCGGAAGTCACGACGTACGCCGCGCCCGAACGCGCGGCCAGCCGGCACGCGCGGCGCAACAGCTCCTCGCTGACGGGGCCAGCCCTCACGATGACTCCGCAGGTGGCGAGGGCGGAGTGCGCCATCTCGACCACCGCCAGCATGTCGTTCAGGACTGCGTCGTCGTCTCCAGACACGAGCGCCCCCGCGTTGAGGACCACGTCAAGCTGGGTCGCACCGTGCTCGAGCGCGGTAGACGCCTCGAAGGCCTTGACGGCGGCAACCTGCCCGCCATGGGGGAAGCCGATCACTGTCCCTACCCGTACCGGGGTCCGCGCCAGGAGCCGCGCGGCGGGCCTCACCATCCAGGGGCTGACGAGGAGCGCGGCCAGCTCGTGCTCGATCGCGAGGCCGGCGGCGGCGTGAAGATCCGTCAAGGAGGCCGTCGGCCGGGTCAGCCGATGCTCGAGCCTCGCACTGGGCGCCAGGGCGGTCATCGCGGGGATGGGAACCTCCGCTCCAGGTCTTCGGCGCGTGGGCACGCGCTCCGGATCGCCGATTGTAGCAGCGGGCTATCCGCTGGCCATTGCACAAGCCAGCTCCAGCAATCGCTCACGAGAATTGAGTCCGGGATCCTCCACCACCGCCTCCACGAGGGCCGCCAGGAGCTGTCCGATGGCTGGCCCGGGGGCAATTCCGAGCTCCGCCACCAGGTCATCGCCGGACAAGGCGAGGTGCCCCGCCTGGAGAGGGTCGCCTGCGATTGCGGCCACTCGCTCCCTCAGCTCTCTCCAGCCGCCGGGCGGCTCGTTGATGCCGGAGGCGACGTCGTCGGCCTCGCGCAACGCAAAGAGGTCGAAGAGGAGGTCGACCCCCACGCGGCGCGCGAATCGGCGCACGGCCGCATCGGTCCAGTCGGGGGTGTACGCAAACATGTGGTGCTGGACCAGACGCGTCACCCGAGTCACAGCGGCTCGCGCCGCGCGAAGCCGGAGCAGGATCTGCTCAACCAGCAAGGCGCCATCCCGGTCGTGGTGCAGGAAATGCCCGTCCGCCAGAGTCGTCGCCTTTCCGACGTCGTGCAGCAGCCCGGCCAGCCGAAGCAGCGGGTCCCCAGCAGGCAGCGCGTCCGCGGCGCGCAGCGAATGATCGAGGGCGTCGCCGGCCAGCGGCTTCGCTTGGGGCACGCCCCGGAGGGCGGCCAGCTCCGGGAGGAGCACGATCAAGAGCCCCAGCGGTTCCATCAGCTCGAATGCGCGCGACGGAGGAGCCGCGCCGGCCAGTATCCGCATCAACTCGTCGCGGACGCGCTCGCCGGAGAGTCCGGCCGCGTCGGGCGCGTGGGCGCGGATCGCCGCCCCGGTCGCGGGATCGATCCGCAGGTCGAAGCGGGCAGCCAGGCGAACGGCCCGCAGGAGGCGGAGCGCGTCCTCGCTGAAGCGAGCATCGGGGTCGCCGACTGCGCGCAGCAGGCCGTCTTCGAGGTCCCCGGCCCCCCCGAACGGATCCACCAGACGGCCATTGCCGCTGCTCCTCTCGTCCGGCACCCACGCCATGGCGTTGATCGTGAAGTCGCGCCGAGCCAGATCCTCGGCGAGGGACTCGCCCCACCGCACCTCGTCCGGGCGACGCTGGTCGCGGTACCCCGCCTCGACCCGGTAGGTGGTGACCTCGATGCTGCGGCCGCCTTGGGGGTCGCGGACGGTCACCGTACCGAACTGGTTCTCCCAGCTTGCTCGGGGGAAGAGGCTCGCGACGACCTCCGGCGGGGCCGCGGTGGCCACGTCCCAGTCGGCCGGCTGCTCGCCGCTGACGAGGTCGCGCACGCAGCCGCCCACCAGGACCGCCTCGTAACCGCCCGCACGCAAAGTCTCGAGGACGGTCGCCACGGCCGGCGGCAGGTCGATCCGCAGGGAATCCCCATCACGCATCGGTTGTCTCCTGGGAGGGGTGGCGCCTAGTTCCGCGGGGCGTCGCCCAGGAAGAGATAGCTTCGCCAGGGGTCGTTCTGCTCATCGGCGAGATAGGTGCCGTAGAGGTACCGCACATCGGCACGCGGCGCGCGGGGTTCGCGACGCAGCGCCATCCGCGCCTCTGCCAGCGTCTTGCTCCCCTTGCGGTGGTTGCAGGCGCGGCATGCGGTAACGAGGTTCTCCCATTCGTGGCGGCCGCCGCGGTGTTTCGGCATGACGTGGTCGATCGTCAGGTCGCGGCTCGACGTGCCGCAGTACTGGCAGGTGTGCGCGTCGCGCGCGAAGACCTCGCGCCGGCTGAGCTTGACCCGGGGCCGAGGGCGACGGACCAGGTAGACGAGCCGAATGACCGATGGCGCGGGTATCGCCAGGGTCGGCGTATGGATCACCTGGTGATTCCGCTCGAGCAGCTCAGCCTTCTCCGACCCGAGCAGGTTGAAGGCACGCCTGATGTCACAGACGTTGAGCGGTTCGTAATTCTGGTTGAGGACCAGGACCGGTGCGTTCAGCA
>JBDTYC010000095.1:0-6383 GCA_040005815.1 Chloroflexota bacterium | reverse complement strand
GGAAGCGGAACTTCACCGACTTGGTGCGCTCCGTCGGCACCTCGATCCGCTCGATGCGCGCGACCTGCTTGATCCGGCTCTGCACCTGGCGCGCCTTCGTCTTCTTGTAGCGGAAGCGCTCGATGTAGCGCTCGATCCGCGCGATCGTCTTGCCCTGCGCCTTGGCGGCCATCTCGAGCTGGGCGATCCGCTCGTCACGCTGCTCGACGAAGTCCGCGAAGTCGCCCACGTACTCGGTGAAGATGCCGTGGTTGAGCTCCGCCACCCGGTTCACGACGGCGTTGATGAAGTCTCGGTCGTGGCTGACCAGTACCACTGCGCCCGCGTACTCGCCCAGGAAGCCTTGGAGCCACTCGACCGATGCCAGGTCGAGGTGGTTGGTGGGCTCGTCGAGCAGAAGGAGGTCGGGGTTGGCGAGCAGCAGTCGGCCGAGCGCCACTCGCATCATCCAGCCACCCGAGAACTCGCCGATGTCGCGATCCATATCCGCCTGGGCGTAGCCGAGCCCGGCCAGGATGCGACGTCCCTCCGCCTCGAGCGACCAACCGCCGAGCTGCTCGAAGCGGTGCTGGAGTCGCCCGTATTCGTCCATCAGCTCCGCCAGCTCCTCCGCGGCGCCCGGATCGCCGCTGGCCTCGGCCATCTCCGTCTCGATGTGCCGCATCCGCCGCTCGATCCCGCTCACCGCGCCGGCGCCGGCCAGCACCTCGGCCAGCACGCTGCGTCCCGCAGCCTGCGCCACCTCCTGGCGCAGATAGCCGATCGCCAGCTCCTTGCCGCGGGTGACGCTCCCCGCGTCCGCCTCTTGCTCGCCGGTGATGATCTCGAGCAGCGTCGTCTTGCCGGCGCCGTTCGGGCCAACGATCGCGATACGCCGTCCGGCGCTGATCTGGAGGTTGACGCTGTCGAAGAGGTGCTGGGCGCCGTGGCTCTTGGCGATCCCGTTCAGCGTGACCAGGCTCATCGGACCGCCTCGGGCGCGCTCAGCCGGGCGCCATCGGTGTCGAACCGAAGGCGGGTCGCCATTCCGGGCACGCCGGCAGCGCTCAAGGCCTTCTCGACCGCGTGGGCACTGATCGGGGAGTCGCAGATCGCGAGGACGCTGGGACCGGCACCGGAGAGGGCGGCCCCGGCGGCGCCGTGCTCATAGGCGGTCCTGATCAGCTCCCGCGACCCCGGCAGCAGCGGCAGCCGGTACGGCTGGTGGAGCCGATCGTCCATGGCGGTGCGCAGCAGCCCTGCATCGGAGGTGATGACCGCGGTTGCCAAGAGTGCTGCGCGTGCCGCGGCCGCGGCTGCGTCGTGATGCGGCACGCTCGCTGGCAGGGCGTCGCGCATCCCCTGCGTCCGGCTCGTCGCTGACGCGATGAAGGCGACCGGGATCCACGCCTCGGGAACCCGGAAGCGTCGCAGGAGCGGGGTCGTGCCGACATCGCCGGCTACCGACAGGGTGATGCCGCCGTAGAGGGCGGCGGCCACGTTGTCGGGGTGACCCTCCAGCGTCGCCGCCAGGGTGAACAGCTCGTCGGCATCCGGGGCGCGACGGCCGGCGGAGGCACCCAGCAACAGCCCCGCCACGATGGCCGCGGCGCTGCTCCCCAGGCCCCGCGCGGCCGGGATCATGCTCCTCACCTCGATGCGCCACGCCCCCGAGCCATGCTCCGATCCGTGGGCCAGGCGCAGGCCCTCACGGAAGGCGCGGATCAGCAGGTTCTGGTCCGGATCGTCATCGGGCCCGGGCACGCCCTCGCCATGAGCGTTCAGCAGGATGCCAGCCTCGTCTCCGGGATGCAGCTCGGCGCGGAGCTTGAGGCTCAATGCGGTGGCGAAGCAGTCGAAGCCACTTCCGAGGTTGGCGCTGCTGGCCGGCACCTCGATCGTGGCGATGGGCGTGGGCATGCGGCCCGAGTATAAAGACGGAGACGCCCCGAGCAGGTGCCGGCGAGCCGGTGTGCAGCGAGCGGGCACAACAGGCAACTTCACACAATTTCGCGCCCGATTCGGCCGATTGTGGCCCTCGTCTTTCTGGCCGTGCCCGCTCGTCGCACAGGGCGCGGAAGAAGTGGCTAAGGCCCGTCCCTACTTCCCGGTGTGCCCGCTCCGCGCAAGTCAGCCCTTGAGCCGACGGGCTACCTCGGCGTGTCGGAAGCACGCGACCAGGTGGTCGTTGACCAGGCCGGCCGACTGCATGAAGGCGTAGGCGATCGTCGGGCCGACGAACGAGAAGCCACCCTTCTTGAGGTCGCGCGACATGGCGCGCGAAGCATCGGTCTCGGCTGGCACTCCGCCCATCGAGGTCCATCGGTTCTTGACGGGGCCGCCCTCGACGAAGGACCAGACGAATCGGTCGAAGTCGTCGATCGCCAGGAAGGCTCGCGCATTGCCGATGACGGACGCGATCTTGGCCCGGTTGCGCACGATGCTCTGGTCGGCGAGGAGTCGCGCCTCGTCGTCGGCTCCGTACCCAGCGATGCGCGTTGGATCCCAGCCCTCGAAGGCAAGCCGATAGCCTTCCCGCTTGCGCAGGATGGTGATCCAGGAGAGCCCCGCTTGAGCGCCCTCCAGACAGAGCAGCTCGAAGAGGTGCCGGTCGTCGTGGATCGGGACGCCCCACTCCGCGTCGTGATAGGCGAGGTTGAGCGGGTCGCCGCTGGCCCAAGGACAGCGCGCGCGGTCGTCCGTCATGCGCGGACTGAGATCGACTGAAGCCCCCGGATGAAGCCGATCTCCTGGGGCTGGAAGGCCGCCAGTGGGTCGCGCAGCATGCCCGGCAGGGTAGCAGCCTTCGAGCGCATGGCATCATCGGCGGCGATGTCCGTCACGCCTCGTATCGGCATGCGTATCGCAGCGTCCGCAGCGGCGTTCGGCGCGGTGGCGCGGAACCCCGCGCTCCGGCGCGTCGAGCTCGCCTTCCTCGGCTTCAACCTGGCCGAGTGGGGGATCTGGGTCGCCATCCTCGTCTTCGCGTATGGGCGCGGGGGAGCGTCCGAGGTCGCGCTGGTGGCGGTCCTGCAGCTTGCTCCTGCGGCCTTCATCGCACCATTGGCCGCCTCCCTCGGAGACCGATACCCACGCGAACGGGTCCTCCTCGCCGCATACTTGCTTCAGGCGGCCGTCGTGGGTGCCATTGCAGCCTCGATGCTGGCCGACGCGCCGGTGGCGATCGTGTACGCGCTGGCCGCCGCTGCAAACACGACCATCGCGCTGACCCGCCCGGTGCAGGCCGCGATTCTGCCCTCCCTGTCGCGCACGCCCGCGGAGCTGACGGCTGCCAACGTCGCCGCCAGCAGCATCGAGACGACCGCGATCCTGATCGGTCCGGCGGTGGCCGGGATCGCCCTCCAGAGCCTCGGGCCCGTCCCCGTCTTCGCCGCCGCCGCGGTCCTATCGGTCGCAGCAGCATTCCTGGTCGCGGGGCTGCCGCGGACTCTTGCGCCTGACCGAGACGAGGCGACCTCTGGCATCCGGTCCGTGGTCGGGGAGACCCTGGCTGGGTTCAGCATGCTTGCCCGCGAGGAGCGCCCGCGGTCGGTGGTGCTGCTGCTCGGCGCCGCATCCGTGCTGTGGGGCGCCCTCGACGTGCTGCTGGTGATCCTGGCGCTCGACGAGCTGTCGATGGGTCAGTCCGGGGTGGGCTTCCTGAACGCCGCCATCGGCGCCGGCGGCATCGCCGGCGCGGTGTTCGCGGCGCTCCTGATCGGGCGGGCCCGCCTGGCCGGTCCGTTTGGCGTCGGGCTGCTGCTGTGGGGCGGCGCGCTCGCTGCAATTGGATTCCTGCCGCTCCCGCTGGTGGCGCTGCTGTTGCTCGCCGTAGCGGGCATGGGCCGCGTGGTGATGGACGTCGCCGGGCGCACACTCCTCCAGCGCGTCGCGCCGGAGGCACTCTTGAGCCGCGTCTTCGGCGTACTGGAGGGGATCGACAATGCCTCGCTGGCGATCGGCTCGCTCGTGGCGCCGGCGCTGCTTGCGGTGGCGGGGACGCGCGGCGCGTTCATCACCGCCGGCGCCGCGCTGATCGCCTTCACGGCGCTGAGCTGGCGACGCCTGCTGCGGACCGATGCCTCCGGGACGGTGCGACCGCGCGAGCTTGCGGCCCTGATGCGCGTACCGTTCTTCGTCAACCTCAATGGCCCGGCCCTGGAGCGCCTGGCGTCAGCCCTGATCCCGATCAGCGCCCGTCCGGGGGCAAGGATCATCACCGAGGGGCAGCTGGGCGATAGGTTCTACATCATTGCGAGTGGGGAGGTGGAGGTGGACGTGGATGGCACGCCGGTGCGCACCATGGGCGCCGGTGAGTCCTTCGGGGAGATCGCGCTGCTGCGGCAGATTCCGCGCACCGCCTCGGTGACAGCCGTCACCTCGGTCGAGCTGCTTGCGCTGGATCGGCATCATTTCGTCGAGACGGTCACCGGGCAGCCCGTCGCCGCAGAGGCCGCGGAGGCCGTGATCCACGCGCATCTCGAGCGCGCAATTGACCAGAGGAGTGACACCGATGCGGGCTCGTGAGCTGGGCATTGCGATCGGGACGCTCCCGATCGGCCCGCTGAACGCCATCACCGACGTGGCCGGGGTGCGCGTCGGGCATACCACCCTCATCTCGGGCGACGGGCCGCTGGTGGTCGGCCAGGGCCCCATCCGGACGGGGGTCACGATTATCCAGCCACACGATGGGGATCCCGGACGGAAGCCGATCTTCGCGGGCAGCCACACCCTGAACGGCAACGGCGAGATGACGGGGCTCGAGTGGGTTCGCGAGTCGGGGATGCTCACCACCCCCATCGGTCTCACCAACACGCACAGCGTCGGCGTGGTGCGGGACGCGCTCGTCGCAGCGAGTGTGAATGGGCGAGAAGAGGTCGGCCTCTGGTCGCTCCCGGTCGTGGCGGAGACGTGGGACGGCTACCTGAACGACGTGAACGGCCAGCACGTGCGCCACGAGCACGTCGACGCGGCACTCGCGTCAGCGACGCGCGGACCGGTCGCCGAGGGAGGCGTCGGCGGCGGAACCGGGATGAGTGCTTTCGGCTTCAAGGCGGGGATCGGCACCGCCTCCCGCTGCGCTGAGCTGGCGGAGGGTGCCTATACCGTGGGGGTCCTGGTCCAGGCCAACCACGGCAGGCGGGCGCGGCTCGCCGTCGATGGCGTTCCGGTCGGCCGAGAGATCACACGGGGCGAGGTTCCGGGGCCTGATGGTGGATTGGCCGAGGCGGGCTCGATCATCGCAGTGGTGGCCACCGACGCGCCGCTCCTGCCGCACCAGTGCCGACGCCTGGCGCAGCGCGCATCCCTCGGGGTGGCTCGTGGCGGCGGGGGCGGTGAGAACAGCAGCGGCGACATCTTCCTCGCGTTCGCCACCGGCAACCATGGCCTGGCACCGGAGGCCGCGGCGGACGCTCCCGCGACCATCAGCCTGGCGATGCTGAACGACGACCAGATCGACGACCTGTACTGGGCCACCATCGAGGCCACTGAGGAGGCGATCCTCAACTCGATGCTTGCCGCCGAGACGATGACCGGCCGGGATGGGATCACCTTCCACGCCCTGCCGCACGACCGCCTGGTCGAGGTGATGCGCCAATACGGACGCCTGGCCTAGAGCCGCATCGCCTCGCGGATCGACTCGACGTCCGCCGCCACGTTGGTCGCCAGCTCCTCACCCACGACGATCTCCGGGTCCTTCAGGCCGTGTCCGGTGAGGACGCAGACCACCGATTCCGAGCGTGCGAGGCGGCCATCTGCCGCAAGTCGCGCGACACCGGCCGCTCCTGCGGCCGAGGCAGGCTCGCAGAAAATTCCCTCGAGGCGCGCGATGCGCAGCTGCATGACGAGGATCTCCTTGTCGCTGACCGCCTCGATCAGCCCGTCCGACTCGTCGCGAGCCGCCACCGCGTCCTCCCACGACGCCGGATTGCCGATTCGGATCGCGGTCGCGGCGGTCTCAGGCGCCTCGACCACCGCGTTCTGAACGATCGGTGCAGCGCCCTGGGCCTGGAAGCCGAGCATGCGGGGCCGCCGGCCGTCGGTTCGTCCCGAGGCCGCGTACCGGACGAAGCCGGCCCAGTAGGCGGTGATGTTGCCGGCGTTGCCGACGGGCAGCGCCACGGCCTCGGGTGCGCGACCGAGCTCGTCGACGACCTCGAACGCGCCGGTCTGCTGGCCCGCAATGCGATCCGGATTAACCGAGTTCACGACCACGACGCCCCCCTCATCCGCGAGCGCCCGCACGGCGGCGAGTGCCTGGTCGAAATTGCCGTCGACCAGGATGAGCCGGGCACCAGCGACGCGCGCCTGCGCCAGCTTCCCGAGCGCCACGTTGCCCGCCGGGAGGACCACGAAGCACGGCAGCCCCGCAGCAGCGGCATACGCGGCAGCCGATGCCGCGG
>JBDTYC010000094.1:0-6384 GCA_040005815.1 Chloroflexota bacterium | reverse complement strand
GGCGAAGTCGTTGAACTCGATCATCGGCGCACCCTAGCAGCGCGGGGGTCCGGGGGTCCGGGGTTGGTGTTCGGGTGCAACAGCCCTTCCTAGTACTGTCGTGTCCTTCCGCGCTGCCCCTGGTGCACCCACCATGCTGACATGACCTTCTGGAACTGGCGACGAGGCTCGGCCGGTGGTGTTGCCACCGGGTCGGCTGCGGTTGCCATGACAGGCCGCGACCTGGCGCCGATCGAGCTCTACACCGCCGATGCGCGGATCGTGGGCTGGATCGCGGCGAATGGTCAGCGCGTCACCGACCTCCTCAACCACGAGGACGAGTTGCGACTCTGGCATCCAAGCCCCGGCCCAATCGTCGAGCCGACGGGAGCCGAAGCCGCGGGCAAAGCCGCACCAAGCCCTGATGACTCCGGTGAATGGCAGTCGGTCATGACCGAACAGCTCATCCTGGCCATGCCGCCCGAGTGGCGCGCGGCTCGGCAGCTCCGCCTCCACCGCAAGCTGCGGCGGGTGGCACTCTCCGCCGGGCCGTTCAGCGTCACCGGCAACCTGCACCTCTCGCCGACCGCCGATAACGGCGACCAGGTCCCCTACGAGGGACGCCGCTTCCTGCCGTTGACCGACGCCTACATCCTGCACAACGGCGAGCCGCCGTTCGAGCACGTCGTCAGTGTGGTCATCGTGAACACCGCGCACATCACCCAGCTCGTCCCGCTGGTCACCCTGGCCTAGCCCGCCAGGCCGCAGTCCGGCGGCATCCCCCGGCGCCGCATACTTTGCCGATGCGAATTCTCGTCGTCGGCGCCAGCGGCTACATCGGCGGGCGACTGGTGCCCCTGCTCGCGGCCAGGGGCCACGACCTGGTCCTGGCCAGTCGCGATCCGCGGATGCTCGTCTCACGGTTCCCGACCGCGAGCGTCGCGTCGGTTGACCTGCTCGAGGCGTCCACGCTCGCGCCGGCAATGCAGGGGTGCGATGTCGCCTATTACCTCGCTCATTCGATGGAGTCGGGCGAGCGGGGATTCGCTGAGCGAGACCAGCGTGGGGCCCGCAACTTCGGAGAGGCAGCGGCTGCCGCTCGAATGGGGCGCATTGTCTACCTGGGCGGGCTCGGAAGCGACGACGACGACCTGTCGGCCCATCTCGTCAGCCGCCACGAGACGGGATCCGAGCTGGCTTCCCATGGTGTGCCGGTCACCGAGTTCCGGGCGGCGATCATCATCGGCTCGGGAAGCGCGTCGTTCGAGATCCTTCGCAACCTGACCGAGCGCCTGCCGGTCATGATCACGCCGCGCTGGGTCCGCACCCGCTGCCAGCCGATCGCCATTCCCGACGTTCTCGACTATCTCGTGGGCGCACTCGATCACCCCGAGGTCACCGGCATCGTCGAAATCGGGGGAGCCGACGTCCTGTCGTACGGCGACATGATGATGACCTACGCGCGGCTGCGGGGGCTCCGCCGGTTCATGATCCCGGTTCCCGTTCTCACGCCTCGCTTGAGTTCGTATTGGGTCAGCCTGGTGTCGCCGGTTCCCGCGAGCATTGCCCGGCCGCTGATCGGTGGCCTCCGCAATGAGGTCATCGTCCGCGATCCGGGGCCTGCCGCGGCGTTCGGCCTTCACCCGCTGACCTACGAGGAAGCCGTCCAACGAGCAATCGACCGGACCGATGGGCACGACGTCGAGTCGACCTGGTTCGATTCGCTCACCGCCCCCGATCAGCCGGGTGCGACGAGCCTGACAGCGCACGAGGGAATGTTCATCGAGCGCCGTCAGCAGACCGTGGCGGCCTCTGCCGAGCGGGTTTTCGCCGAGGTAGAGCGCATCGGCGGCCGCGCCGGCTGGCCCTACGCGAACCCACTCTGGCGCGCCCGCGGCATCCTTGACCGCGCGGTCGGGGGGATCGGCATGCGCCTGGGACGCCGCTCCCCGGATGAGCTGCGGTTGGGTGACGCGCTCGATTTCTGGCGAGTCGAGGAGATCCGTCGACCCTACCTGCTGCGCTTGCGTGCCGAGATGAAGGTCCCCGGTAGGGCATGGCTGCAGTACGAGGTCTCCGAAACCGACGGCGGCAGCCAGCTGGTGCAGACCGCGTTCTTCGAACCGAAGGGGGTCCCCGGGCTCCTCTACTGGTATGGGCTGTACCCGATCCACGGCCTGATCTTCCGCGGCATGGTGCGCGCGCTCGCCGAGCGCGCCTCCGCGTAAGACTGCGGCGATAATCGCCGCACCCATGGCCGTCCTGCGCTCCGCCCTCGACCCAGCATCACCCGCCTTCGGCACGAATGAGGCCGCCTTGCGCGGTCTGGTCGACGACCTCCGAGCGAGAACCCGCGCGGTAAGCGAGCGCGGTGCGGGGGGCGACGAGCGGTCCATCGCGCGGCACCGTGAGCGCGGCAAGATGCCCGTCCGCGAGCGGATCGATCGGCTCATCGACCCAGGGAGCGCTTTTCTGGAGCTCTCCGCCCTAGCGGCCAACGGTCTCTACGACGACGAGGCGCCAGGGGCGGGGATGGTGACCGGCATCGGCCTGGTCGAGGGAGTGGAGTGCGTGCTCGTGGCGAACGACGCGACCGTCAAGGGCGGCACCTACTTCCCGATGACCGTCAAGAAGCATCTTCGCGCCCAGGAGATCGCCCTCGAGAACCGGCTGCCATGCCTCTACCTGGTTGACTCCGGCGGCGCCTACCTGCCCATGCAGGACGACGTCTTCCCGGACCGTGAGCACTTCGGCCGCATCTTCTACAACCAGGCGCAGCTCTCCGCGCGGGGCATCCCGCAGATCGCACTGGTGATGGGCTCGTCGACCGCGGGCGGGGCGTACGTCCCCGCGATGTCCGATGAGACGGTCATCGTCAAGGGGACGGGGACCATTTTCCTGGGCGGCCCGCCGCTGGTGAAGGCGGCGACGGGCGAGGAGGTCAGTGCCGAGGAGCTGGGCGGCGCGGAGGTGCACACGGTGACGAGCGGCGTCGCCGACCACTTCGCGCTCGACGACGAGCATGCGCTGGCGATCGGTCGCGAGATCGTGCGCTCGCTGGCATGGCGCAAGCCCGAGCCGCCATGGGAGGTTCGGGAGCCGGCAGCGCCATCGGTCGATTCGCAAGAGCTCTACGGCGTCATCCCGGCCGACCCGAGGTTCAGCTACGACGTGCGGGAGGTGATCGCCCGGCTGGTCGACGGCAGCGAGTTCCACGAGTTCAAGGCGCGCTACGGGGAGACACTGGTCTGCGGCTTCGCGCGCATCGAGGGCTACCCGGTGGGGATCCTGGCCAACAACGGGATCCTCTTCAGCAGCTCATCGCTGAAGGGCGCGCACTTCGTGGAGTTGGCCAGCCAGCGGAAGATCCCCCTCGTCTTCCTGCAGAACATCACCGGCTTCATGGTTGGCAAGGAGTACGAGGCGGGCGGGATCGCCAAGGACGGCGCCAAGCTGGTGACCGCGGTCGCCACGACGGCGGTGCCGAAGTTCACCGTGATCATCGGCGGCTCGTTTGGTGCCGGGAACTACGGAATGGCGGGGCGCGCCTACTCGCCACGGCAGCTCTGGATGTGGCCCAACGCCCGGATCAGCGTGATGGGGGGGGCCCAGGCGGCCCGCGTCCTCTCCACGGTGAGTGGCGACGTGACCACGGATGCCGAGCGGGATGCCTTCGAGGCGCCGATCCTGGCCGAGTACGAGCGCCAGGGCTCGCCCTACTACTCCACCGCACGGCTCTGGGACGACGGTGTGATCGACCCTCTCGACACGCGGCGGGTGCTGGCGATGGGGATCAGCGCTGCGTTGAACGCAGGGATCGGGGAGACGAGGTTCGGCGTCTTCCGGATGTGAGTCAGGCGGCTGGCGGCGTGCCGATCACCTCGAGGATCTCCATCGCGTCGACCACGAACGCCTCACGGCAGAGGAGGAGCTGCTCGTCAGGCCCGGGTCCCTGCCACGACTGGTCGGGCGACTGGGTAGGGAAGCAGGTGCTCGCCGCCGCGTCGTCGAAGTGGCCGGTCACACGCGCATGGACGATCTCGTCCGGGAACACGATCCCGCTCGCGGGCGGGGCGTGGAGGCCCAGAAGCCCGCCGCCCTCGACGGACATGCTCCAACAGACGTACGCCAACCACTCCGGCTCGGCCGTAACGACGCCACCCTGGCAGTGCCCGATCTCCCCGACGACCGTGATCGGGTCGCTGCCGAGGCACGAAAGCCGATCCCAGGCCGGTATCGCGAACGCGTCAGCCTGCGCCGTCGGACACGTCGCGGTGACAGGTGTCAGCGAGGCGAGGCCGGCGATGCGCACCCAGGGGAGAAGCTGCTGATCCGCGACGGGGTACTCGATCTCATAACACGTTTCGCCGTCGAGCTCGCGTGGACCTCCCAGCACCACGACCTCAGTCCCTGCAGCGATCTCATGGGTCGGGGCCTCGCCCGGCAACGCGAAGGCAGTCAGCGGCTGTGCCAGGCGCGCGGCGCTGCCGGGCGGCAACTCGATGCTCGGGAACGGAAGGCTCGCGATCAAGGCCGCTGACGACGGCGACGAACGGCTTCATGCTGGGCGGCAGTGTAGCCGAGGCACGGTGGTAGGCTCCGGAGCATGGCGGCGGCCTCCTTCCGTAAGGGTAAGATCAGGCCCGCGGCAGTCGTCGCGTCAAGATGGGGTCACGTCATGGTGAGCTTTGGAGTTCTCCTGGTTGTCGTCGGCATCGGCTCATTCGCGCTGCCCGCGGCAGGAATCACGTCGGGCTTTCTCGACTCGCTTGACCGAGTGCAGCCGTGGTTGGGAATCATCGTCGCCGCCGTGGGTCTCATCACGATCCTCTTCGACCAGCGTCGCCGGACTTCGGTCCAGACCCAGACAACCGTGGTGAGCGACGACGGGCCAACCAGCCGCGACGAGGACTGACGGGCGGCTCCCATTCCCGTTGGAGGCTGCCGGAGATGATCCCCGACGCTCCCGAGCCCGGCTCGCACGACCGCTCCATGCCAAGCGGCGTGCTCGAGGAGAGCTCCATGGCCATCTTCGAGGCGATGCTCGCCGCGCGCGACGCCGAGGCGAGCGGCGAGGGTGGTCGGGCAGCGCTTGACGCGTTCTATCGGACCCTCATGAACGGGACGCTCCTCCTGCCCGTGCCACCCGAGCACGGCGACGAAGCGAAAAAGGCGCTCGCCTCCGCCGTCAACGACGATGAGGAGGTCGAGGTCAGCGTCCTCTTGGCCGCGGACGCGGACGGAAGGGCGACCAGCGTCTGCTTCGCATCCGTGGCTGCTCTCTCGGCCTGGTCGCCTCGTGGCACGGCCAGCCTCCCCCTCCCCGCGCGAATCGCGATCGGCAACATGGCGGCCGCCGGCGTCCCGGCGATCATGGATCCGGCCGGCCCCATCCCCTACCGCTTCGAGCCGGAAGAGCTGACCGCCCTGGCGGCCGGCGTACTGCCCGGCACCGAGGAGCCCCTCGCGCCACCCACGGCCTCCCGGTCGATCCGTCTCCGGCTGGCCGGCCCGCATGCCATGGCCCTCGAGCCGGCGCTCCGTGATGCCCTTCGCCAGACTGAGGTCGAGGCCGCCTGGCTGGTTGAATCGGAGAGCGACGGTTCGCAGCACCTGCTGCTCGGCCTGCTGGGCGGCGATGGCGCATCGGCGGAGGTGGACGTGCCAGACGGAACCGATGTGGTCTGGCTCGAGGAGCCCCTCCTCTCCTCGATTCGCGCCGTGACCGACCCGTTCTACCGGCGGGGCCGCCGGTGAGCGATCTGCTGCACGTTTCGCGCGAGCGCGGGGTGGCCCGGGTGACCATGAACCGCCCGGAGGTGCGGAACGCCTTCAACGCGGAGCTGATCGCCACGCTGGCCTGGAACTTCGAGGCGTTCGCGGAGGAGCCGCCCGAGGGGCTCCGTGCGGTCGTCCTGGCGGGCGCGGGGGCGGTCTTCTGTGCCGGCGCGGACATCGAATGGCAGCGCGCCTCGATCGGCCTCTCGGCGGAGGAGAACGAGGCCGAGGCGGGGCGCCTGCAGGAGATGCTGGTGGCGATCGACGAGTGTCGCGTCCCCGTCATCGCCGCGGTGCAGGGCGCCGCGCTGGGCGGTGGCATGGCCCTCTGCTGCGTCGCGGACATCACCGTGGCGACCGCCGACGCGACATTCGGCTTCACCGAGGTGAAGCTGGGCCTGATGCCGGCCGTGATCAGCCCGTTCATCCTGCCGCGGATCGGCGAGGGGGCGGGCCGTGCACACTTCCTGACCGGGGAGCGGTTCGGGTCCGAGGAAGCGCTGCGGATCGGGCTGGTCTCTGAGGTCGTGCCGGGCCAGACTGCGCTCGACGCACGGGTTGATGCCCTGCTCGGCGAGATCGACGCCGCCGGGCCCGAGGCGATCCGAAACGCGAAAGCGGTGATCC
>JBDTYC010000093.1:0-6470 GCA_040005815.1 Chloroflexota bacterium | reverse complement strand
GTTCCTCCACCTACATCCGCTCCAGCAGGTCGCGTTTCTTGGCCTCGTACTCCTCAGCGGTGATCAGGCCGCGGTCGCGCAGCGCGGCGAGGCTCTCGAGGGTCGCCGTCAGGTGATCCCCCGCGGATGGCGCCGCAGCCGGCGCGGACGCCGGAGCCGATGGAGCGGCCGGAGCCGGGTGCGATGCATCCATCGGCACCTGGGCGACGCGATCGGAGCCCGCCCGCGGCGCCATCGGTTCCGCGCGCTGCATGGCAGGTGCAGTGCTCGGCGCCTGGACCCGCGGCGGAGGCGCCAGGTCCGGACGCTCGAGCTTCTCCTTCTGGTTCAGCATCGCGATCTTGAAGCGGATCGGATCGGAGAGCATGTAGTAGTCCTGGATACCCGCCGACTCCTCCGCCGCGGTGAGGACGTCGAGCGTGCCGAAGTCGAAGATGCGCCCGATCCAGCTCTGGGTCAGGTGCGCGTCGTTGATCTTCTCGAGGCTCGAGTCGGCCATCTCCTTGTTGAAGATGCCCTCGGCCTTGATCAACCGCCGGGTCGTGACGAACCACTCCTGGTTGCGCCACGACCATACCTTCAGGCCGATGCGTCCCAATGACACGACAAGCGCCAGCAGCGAGATGATCTGGAGCAGGCCGGTCAGCTGCCCGGACGTGGAAGTCGTCTGCCAGATGAGCACGGCGAAGGCCAGGACGGCCGCGATCACGAACGGCCACGTCTCGCCGAGCACCGCGAACCAGTGCTGGCGGCTCTCGAAGACGACCTCCTCGCCCCGGCTGAGAAGGTTCCGCGCGTAACTCAATGGAGTGCTCCGCTTCTGCTCAGGCTCGTGGATGCGCCCGCGCGTAGACCTCGCGGAGGCGCTCTCCGGTCAGGTGCGTATAGAGCTGGGTGGTGCTGATGCTAGCATGGCCAAGGAGCGTCTGAACCACTCGCAGGTCCGCTCCACCCTCGAGCAGATGCGTGGCGAAGCTGTGCCGAAAGGTGTGCGGCGTCACCCGCGCCTCGACCCCCGCCTCCCCCGCCCAGCGCCGCACCAAGCGCCAGACTGATTCCCGTGCCAGCCGCGCGCCGCGCTGGCTCACGAAGACGGCAGGGGTGGGGTGTCCCGCCGTCCACGCTTCGCGGGGACCAGCCAGGTAGGCATGGATCCGCTCGCGCGCCTCCTCGCCCATCGGCACACGGCGTTCGCGGTTGCCCTTGCCGATCACCCGCACCTGGAGACCGGCGAGGTCGAGCCGATCCGTGTCGAGGCCGGTCAGCTCGCTCACCCGCAGGCCGCAGGCGTACAGCAGCTCGAGGATCGCCCGGTCGCGGATCCCGACGGCCTCGTCGGCTGGAGGCGTGTCCACGATGCGGGCGACCTCCTCGGCGCTCAGCACGTCGGGGAGGTAGCTGCCCGCCTTGGGGGCGTCGAGGAGCCCGGCCACGTCGCGGTCGGCGAGCGCCTCCCGCAGCGCGAAGCCGTAGAAACTACGGATGGCGGCCACCTTGCGGGCCTGGGTACTCGGCCGACGGCCTTCCCGGCGGAGCGCATTCACGAAGTCGCGGACCGGCTCCGGGTCGTGGCGCCAGGCCGTGCCTGCCACGGCCGCGAACTGAGCAAGGTCGCGGCGGTACGCGGCCACGGTCAGCGGTGAGAGGCCGCGCTCCACCTGCAGCTCGTCCAGGAACGAGTGGATGGCAGTCTCCAGGGCGGGGTCAGCGGCCGGATCGGCCATGGCGCCGGTCAGTACGGGAGCAGCGAGGCCTTGGTGCGCAGCAGGTCGTAGAACGGCGTGCTGCCGCTCAGCTCGACCAGGCGCAGCGGCACCGGGAGCGCACGCACCTCGACCGTCTCGCCCACCTCCATCGGCAGGTCCCACTGCCCGTCGATGCTGATCGTGGCGCCCGACACCGCCTGCCGCAGCGCGAGCCGCACCACGTGGTCCTCGCCGGCAACGACGCTCCGCAGGGGCGACAGGTAGCCGGCCACCGAGGTGATGATCATGTTCCGGAGCCGCGGATCGAGGACCGATCCGCCGGCGCTGAAGGAGTACGCGGTCGAGCCGGTCGGAGTGGCGACCACGACACCATCGGAGACCCAGGTCGCCAGGTGGCTGCCGCTGACCTCCACCTCGACCTGGATCATCCGCACGCGCGTGCCACGCGCCACGACGACCTCGTTCAGGCAGGCATGGCGGACGCGTTCGCCATTCGCGCGCAGCAGAATGGCCTCGATCCGGAACCGATCCTCGAGCGCGAAGTCGCCGCTCGCCACCTTGGCGAGGGCGCCCTCGAGGTCATCGGTCTCGACCTTGGCCAGGAACCCGACGCGTCCCAGGTTGATGCCCAGCGTGGGGGCGCCCGAGTCGCCGATGCCGCGGGCCGCGCGCAGGAAGGTCCCGTCCCCGCCCAGCACGCAGATGAGGTCGCTCCCCACGCATTCCGCGGCGAACCGCTCCCCGTCATCGGCCTCTGCATCCCACGCCTCGACCCCATTGGTCACGCACCAGGCACGCGCGCGCTCGAGGGCGGCGCGAGCCTGGGGATTGGTCGGGTTGAAGGCGAAACCGAAGCGGGTCACTCGCTGGTCCGCAGCCTCGTCGCGATCTCGTCAATCCCGCGACGCAGCGCCGCCAGTTCGGCGGTCAGCTCATCAGGGGTGATGGCGGCGTACGACCGATCCAGCCCGGCCGCGATCAGCGCGCGCATCAGGCTCGACGGCGAGACGCCACGTCCCCGGGCAACCTCCCCTACCCGCTCCAGCAGGGCATCGGGCATGCGCAGCGAGACGATCTGTCGCATCGTGTCGGGGGCCGACTCATGGAACGGCTCGGGGAGGGCCGCAAGCTCGGCGAAGACACTCAGCTGCTCGGCTGCCGCTGCAGGCTTGCGCTTCATGCGGGTCATCGTACTGCGCCTGTCATACGGGCGAGGGCGCCACCGCATCCACCTGGGTGGACCACAGGGCGGGCGATCCCGCGTCGAGGCTGAGCAGGGAAAGGAACTCGCGATTCCCGTCGGCGCCGGCAATCGGCGAGCCGATAAGCGTGCTCGGGGCGAGCCCGGCGTCGGTGGCGTCGCGGCCGAACTGCAGGAGCACCTCGCGATGCGTCGCCGGGTCACGCACCACCCCGCCGCGCGGGACCGCTTCCCGCCCGGCCTCGAACTGCGGCTTGACGAGTGCGACGACTCGACCTCCCTCCCCCAACAGGCCGCGGACCCCGGGGAGCACGAGCCGCAGCGAGATGAAGGAGAGGTCAAGTGTGGCGAGGTCGATGGGCTCGGGAAGCCTGGTCAGGGTCCGCAGATTGGTGCGCTCCATGCTGACGACTCGGGGGTCGCGGGCGATGCGATCGAGGAGCTGGCCACGCCCGACGTCCACCGCATACACGATCCGGGCGCCTCGAGCGAGCAAGACATCGCTGAAGCCGCCGGTCGAGGCACCCGCATCGAGGCAGGCGAGGCCCTTCGGATCGAGGTCGAAGGCATCGAGCGCCGCCTCGAGCTTATCCCCCGCCCGCGACGCCCAGCGGCGCCGCGCGACGACCGATAGCTCGGCGTCAGGGGCGACCAGCTGGCCGGGCTTCAGCGTGCGGGTGCCGGCTCCGACGAGCTCCACCTCGCCGGCAATCAGGAGCGCCTGCGCGGCGGCTCGGCTCGGCGCGAGGGCGCGATCGACGAGCAGCTGATCGAGTCGGACCCTCGTCACGCCGGTCAGGCGGCGCTGGCGCTCGACGGGTCGCCGGGAGGCGATGCGGGTGCCTCGAGGCCGAGCGCACCGCGGATCTGGGCCAGGATGCCCGGCGCATCGATCCGCTGCTGCCGCCGCAGGTCCTCGACCGCGCCGAGGTGCGCGAGGCCCTCGGCGAGCGCGACCTTGAGCAGCGGCACCCGGATCCCGGCGCGATTCAGGGCGTCCAGGACACCGTCGCCGAAGCCGCCCATCGCGGCGCTCTCCTCGGCCGTCACCACCAGGCGTTTGCCGGCCGCCTGGGTCGCGATCAGCTCCTCGTCGAGCGGCTTGGCCCAGCGCGCGTTGATGACCGTTGCCGCCATGCCGTGGTCGCGCGCGAGCGCGTCGGCGACCTGGCGGAGGCGCTGCACGATCGGCCCGAAGCCGACCAGCAGCAGGTCGCCGCCCTCCCGCAGTACCTCGCCCCGCCCGATCTCGAGCTCGCTCCCTTCACGGTCCGGCAGGTCCTCGCCGGGGTCGCGGGGGTAGTGCAGGCTCATCGGCCCCGATTGCGCGAAGGCCGTGACCACCATGTCGCGCAGCTCCTGCTCATCCTTGGGCGAGCCGATGACGAGGTTCGGCAGGGCACGCTGGGCCGAAAGGCTGAACATGCCCTGGTGGCTGGTGCCGTCCTCGCCGACCAGGCCGGCGCGGTCGATCGCCAGCAGCACCGGCAGCTCGTTCTGGCAGATGTCATGGACGAGCTGGTCGTACGCGCGCTGGCTGAAGGTGGAATAGAGCGCCACCACCGGGCGCTTCCCGCCCAGCGCCAAGCCTGCTGCCATGGTGAGCGCGTGCTGCTCGGCGATGCCGACGTCGAAGAGGCGGGAAGGGAATCGCGAGCCGAAGCGGGCGAGGCCCGTGCCGGTTGGCATGCCGGCGGTGATGGCGCAGATCCGCTCGTCATCGGTCGCCAGGCGGACCAGCTCTTCGGCGAAGGTGGCGGTGTAGGTCTTCGGGCGTCGCCGCGGCTCGGTCTCCGGGGGCAGCGGCTCCTCGGTCGGGTCAATCAGGCAGAGGTCGATGGGCGGCAGGCTCGCCCCGTGGAAGCTCACGCTATCCATCTCGGCGGGCGCGTACCCCTTGCCCTTGATGGTCTTGACGTGCACCAGCACCGGTCCCGGCAATGCGAAGGCGCGCTCGAAGCTCTGCTCCAGCTCCGCGAGGTCGTGGCCGTCGAGGACACCGATGTAAGTGATCCCCATGTCCTCGAAGAAGCCCACCTTGGCCCATGACCGCTTGAACGCCTCCTTCGCCCAGCCAAGGGCGTTGAAGAGGAGACGCCCGATGATCGGGATGCGCGGAAGGACCCGCTGCGTCGCCGATTTGGTGCCCTGGTAGGCGGGTGTCAAGCGCAGCTTGTTGAGGCGGGTCGAGAGCCCGCCGACCGATGGGCTGATGCTCATCTCGTTGTCGTTGAGCACGATCAGGAGGCGGTGCTTGTCGTCGCCGAGGTGGTTGAGCGCCTCGAGGGTGAGGCCGCTCTGGATCGCCGCGTCACCGACGCAGACTGCGATTCGCTGCTTCCTCAACGGGTCACCTGCCGGCCGCAGGTCGCGAGCGGCGGCCAGGCCGACCGCGATGCTGACCCCAGTGCCGGCGTGGCCGCCGTCGAAGACATCGTGCTCGCTCTCGCTCCGCCGCGGGAAGCCGCCGACCCCGTCCAGCTGACGAAGCGTGTGGAAGCGATCCCGGCGCCCGGTGAGCAGCTTGTGGGCGTAGGCCTGGTGCCCGGTGTCCCACACGATCCGATCGCTCGGCGAATGCATGACACGATGCAGCGCGAGCGTGATCTCGACGGCCCCCAGCGAGCTGGCCAGGTGGCCGCCGGTGTGCTGGACGGTCCGAATCATCTTCTCGCGCAGCTCGCCCGCGAGCGCCTCGAGCTCCGCGGGATTCAGATCACGCAGCTCAGCGGCATCAGTCAATTTGTCGAGGATCGGCAAGGAGCTCTCCGCTACGCGTTGGCGCGCGAAAGTATATGCCAGCTCCGGTCACGCCTAGCCCTGCCCCTCGGTGGTGGCCGCCTCGTCGCCGGCGTCGGCGCCCATGCCCCGTCCCAGCTCGCTGATGGTCAGCTCGGCCTCGCGGAGGCGCAGCTCAGCCGCGGCGTGCAGGCGCAGGGCCTCGCGGTAGCGGGCGATGCTCTCCTCGAGCGGCAGGTTGCCCGCCTCAAGCGCCTGCACGATTCGCTGCAGCTCCGCCACCAGCTCGTCGAAGGGGCGTGTGGCGACGTCGCCTGTCGCCTCCGGCTCCGTCATCGCAGCACCTCCTCGTCCGACCCCGCCGTGGTCTCGACGCGGGTCGCGATCGTACCCCTCGCCACGACGACCTCAAGTGGCTCGCCCGGCGTGGCCTCGGCCGGGTCGCGCACGATCGTGCCGTCGCGGAGGCGCGCAACTGCATACCCGCGCTCCAGGGTGGCCGTCGGGGAGAGCGCGCGTAGCGAATCGGCGACGCCCCGCAGCGCCGCTTCCTCGCGTGCGGTGCGAGCGCTCAATGCGCGGTGGCCTCGGTCCACCAGCTCGGCGGTGCGCTGCCGCGCGGTCGCGGTGTCGGGCAGGAGACGGGCCAGCGCCCGCCCCTCCTGGCCCAGGAATGCTCCACGGTCGGCGAGGCCGCTAATCATCGCCGCCGAGGCGCGGTCGCGGAGCCGGTCGAGGATGGCGGGAAACGTGGCGAGGTCCGGGACCGCCTGCTCGGCAGCCGCCGACGGGGTCGGCGCCCGGAGGTCGGCGGCGAAGTCGGC
>JBDTYC010000092.1:0-6530 GCA_040005815.1 Chloroflexota bacterium | reverse complement strand
GGAAGAGGTGCGTCTCGAGGTCGAAGCCGTCGAACTGGAGGTACACCTCGAGCCGATTCCGCAGCTTATGCAGGGCCGCGAGGAATTTGTCGTCCTTGGTGATGCGGATGCCGTTCGTGTTGAGAAGCACGCGGGTGACGTTGCGCTCCACCGCGGCCTGGATGAGCTCCACGATATCGGGGTGCACCGTCGGTTCGCCGCCGGAGAGCATCAGCACGTCGATCTTGCCGCCCTCGCGCTCGATCGAGGCGTCGAGGGTGCGCAGGATGTGGGGGAGCCGGGCGTATCGGCCAACGTTCGTCCCCGAGGCGGCGAAGCACGTGGGGCAGTTCAGATTGCAGTGCTCAGTGACGTCGAGCAGCAGGATGCAGGAGTGCTGCGTCTGGAGCCGGCCCAGGCCGTTGGCGTAGCCCATCGGGATCGGCATCACGTTGTCGGGGGTGTCTGGAATGATCTCGCGGGTCGGTACCCGCCACTGCTGCAGGTACTCCCACAGCGGGTAATCCTCGTCGTACAGGCTGACCACCTCACCGTGGCCGCGCTGGCAATGTCGCCGAAGGTAGACCGATCCGTCCTGCAGCACCAGGTTGCCCTGCAGGATGTCCATCCCGTAGTCAACCTCGCGGTCGGGGTCTTCCGTGAAGCACTGGCCGCACACGGTCAGCACCATCCGCAGCGGAGTGTACGGACGGAGCGGGAGCGCGCCGGTCATATTGTTACTACCTGCAATCCCAGCTGACCGTCCCGGAGATGGTCCCAAGTGGCGTCGTGGCAGGTCCCTCAGTGGGCTCCGCGACGAGTCCCACGAAGTGGATCACGCCGGTCAGGGCGTCCGGCGCCACATCCTCGTCGAACTGGGTGCTGAAGATCTTGATGAACGACTCCGGGCGATCCGCTTCGGATGCCGGGATGAGCTGAACGGAGACGTCCCTGTTCGATGCCGGCGCTGGGTTATCACCTGGGCTGTTCCCGTACCAGTTCACGGACACGCTGACCTGCTTGCCTTCGAGTGCGCCAAGGGGCTGCGAGCTCACCTGGACGCCGACCAATCCGCCGCCCGTATAGCAGTCGGCAGCGCCGGATCCCTCAAAGGCGCGGGGTGCAAGAATTTCGAGGTCGACGGTTCCCTGGCGGGGCGGCGTGCTGATCGCGGACGAGAGAAGAGCGAAGCAGCTGCCACCCAGCAGGACAGCAGAGATCGCCGGCACGACGAGCGCGATGAAGACCCCGCCGTGCGGCAGGAGCGCCCGACCGATCCTTGACGAGATGAGCCATCCGATGACCAGGGCCACGCCGAGCACGGCGCAACCGATGAGTGCCACACCGATCGCCGTCGGGCCTTTCAGGGCGACCACGAGCAGGAAGACCGCCACCAGGCTCGCGATGTGGAGCCAGCGCGCCCAGTTCCTGAAGGTGCGCCGCCCTTCCGCCCCCGGTGCGCTGGCCTCCGCGGCGTTCCATCCGGAGAGTGCGGCATCGACTTCGGCCGGGTCGTAGCCGGCGTCGAGCAGGCCCCTGCGCAGCGCCTCGGGCGTGTAGGTCGCACCATGCTCGTCGAGGTAGCGCTTGATCGCGGGGTCCATCTAGGCGCTCCCCATCCCGACGGCCGCGACGCAGGTGCCGAACATCAGCGCCTCGGCCCGGATCGCCTCGTCGGCGTAGGTGCCGCGGTTGGCCGGGATGTAGTCGTCGATGCCACTCGGATCACGGTGCAATGGTTTCTCCCTCAGGCGATGGACGGCTGGGGTCGTGGCATACGGTAGACCCCGCTGCGCAGCTGGCGAACGAAATGGAGGACAAGCCATGCGATCAGTGGGATCAGGACCAGCTGCGGCCCCGTGAGGCCCAGCCACTGGACCTCGTTGCCGCGGATGAACTCGATCCCAACGCGGAACAGCCCGTACGCCAACAGGTAGGCCTTGAGCGTGTCGCCGCGGACGGGAAGGAGCGGGCCCCGCGTCGTGATCAGCGCGAAGGCCCCCAGGTGGAAGCCGATCTCGTACAGCATGCTGGGGTGCATCGGCCCACCACAGCCAGGGCACCTCGGGAAGGCTGCCGCGACTTCGGGCGATACGGTCATGCCCCATGGCAGCGACGTCGGCGTCCCAAAAGGCAGCTCGGAGAGGAAGCAGCCGACCCGCCCGATCGCCAGCGCCAGCGGGATGGCAGCCGCGTAGTAATCGCCGGTCGAGAGGGTGTAGCCGAGCGCGCGTTTGCTCAGCACGATCGCCAGGTACCCGCCGGCCAGGCCGCCGATGATGCTCTTTGGGCCGTGGGTCAACACGTAGGTCAGCGGCAGGCCAGCGGTCTGGACGTCGTCGAGGACCTCCCACGAGGTGATGAGACGAGCACCAAGGGCTCCTCCGAGGATGGCTGCCACGCTGATCAAGGCGATCGGCCCGCCCAGGATCCGGTCCCGGCGCAGGGCCCGGTAGTAAAGCGCAAAGCCGGCCAGCAGGCCGACGATCGTAAAGAAGTCGTGGGTCCAGATGGTGATGGGCCCGAAACGGGCCAGGACCGGAAACATCGCCCCTCAGCCCCGCAGGGGCAGGTCAGAGCGCCGCAACGGCCGCCTCGATCTGCTGCGTGGCGACCAGGTGATCGATGTCCCAGGCGAAGTGGATCGGCTCGCCGAAGACCAGCTCGACCTGGCCACGCCAGGAGCGCGACACGTCCTTCGGCGCCCCGGAGTCGAGCCGCGAGTAGCGATGGACCTTGAGGCGCATCGGCACGACCGGTGTGGCGCCCTCGACGGCGACGAGGCCGGTGCCTGACTTGAACGGCTGCAGCGGACCGCCCACCGTGAGCTTTCCTTCCGGGAAGATGAGGATGCTGAAGCCGCGGTCGAGGCGGGCTCCCAGCAGCTCGAGCGACCGGCGGATTGCGCCCTCCCGGGCAAGCGGGAAGGCATTGGCGAGGAGCGCAGCTCCAAAGCCGCGGACGGGGTTGCCGAAGATGTCGTCAGCCGCCGCGGCGGGAGAGATGTGCCAGCGCCAGGCAAGTGGGAACCGGGTGAGAATCAGCCCCACGTCGTTGTGCAGGTGGTGGTTGGGGGTGAACAGGACAGGCCCGCGCAGGCCATGCAGCCTCTCGAGTCCCGAGACACGGATCCGGTACATGGCGCAGTAGGCAGGCACGATCAACAGCGTCTGGATGGCGATCCCCACCGCCCGCGGAATTGGATTTAGCGGCCAGCCGTAGATGCCGGTGGCGTGCTTGGCTTCCTTGGCGGCCTCGACCAATGCGGCAAGCTGCGTGACCGTCGCGTCAGGGTCGAGGTCGCCGTCATCGACGAAGGCCCCCATCTCCTCCTCGATGACACTGAGCAGCTCGACCCTGGCCAGCGAGTCCATGTTCAGGTCGGTCGACAACGTGGACTCGGGCAGGACGGAGGCGATCGGGAGGTTGGCCACCGACGCGACGAGTGCCGCAACGCCGGTTGCCGGCATGGGTCCGGCCGCGGTTGCCGCCGACGCCTCGCTCGATACGGACCCCTCTTCCAGCTTTGCCAGGCGCTCGAGGATGAGCGGCTTCTTCACCTTCAGGGTGTGCGTCCGGGGGAACTCCTCGTCCGGCCAGATGGTGACGCCGCGGATCTGCTGATGAGCGCCGAGCTGGGCGTTGGCATCGCGCACGATCGCATCGGCCTGGGCGGGATCGTCAAGGAGCAGCACCGCCTCGACCCGAAGGTCGCCGCGGGCCGGCACCCAGCCGACCACCGTCGCGTCGCGCAGCCGCGTGTCTCGAGCGAGCACCGCCTCGATGTCCTCGGGATAGACCTTGGTGCCATCGGGCATCGCCAGCATGTCCTTCTTCCGCCCGCGCAGGGTGAGGAAGCCATCGGCATCGAGGGAACCGATGTCGCCGGTGTGGTAGAAGCCTTCGGCGTCGATGGCTGCGGCGGTCGCCGTGGGGTCCTCCCAGTAGCCGGCGAAGACATTCGGCCCGCGTACCTGAACCTCCCCGTCCTCGGCGATGCGGATCTCGACGCCGGGCACCGCCTCGCCAACGGTTCCCATTCGGTTGTTTGAGGGGCGGGTGAAGCTCACCACCGGAGACAGCTCGGTGGCGCCATAGCCTTGCAGCACGTCAAAGCCCATGTCGGTCCAGCGGTTGGCGAGCTCCTCCTCCAGGGCCGCTGCCCCGATCCCCACGGTCCGGAAGCGCCCGCCGAAGCCGGAGAGGACCGGCCGGAAGATGAGCCGCTTGAGGAATCGAGGCAGATGGGGCGCGATGCGGTGCAGCCGGTCGAACGATGCCTGCTTGCCGGATGCCTCGACCTTGCGCGTGATGGCCGAGTCGAGCAGCTTCAGTCCCGCCGGGACGATCAGCAGCATCGTCACGCCGAACTCACGGAAGGTGCGAATCAGGACCGACGGCTGGCGGCTGACCGGGTAGATGATCGAGGCGCCGACCTGGAACGGAGCGAGGAGGCCGCAGGTCTGCTCGAACATGTGCGACAGCGGCAGGATGGAGAGGAGTCGCTCATCGGGCTGGAACGGGAAGACGGCCCGCAGCGCCGTGGCGTTCGAGACAAGGTTGCGGTGGGTCAGCATGGCCCCCTTCGGCTCGCCGGTGGTGCCGGAGGTGAAGACCACCTCGACGAGGTCGCCGGAGTCGGGCCGCGGGGTGGCGAAGGGCGCCTCCTGGCGAGCCCGGTCGGGGAGCGATTCGATCAGCAGAACCGGCAGTCCCAGCTCGGCCGCGGCCGCAGCCGTCTGGGTGGAGGCGAGCACCAGCTTGGCACGGGTGCGCTGCGCGATCTTGGCCACGAACTCCGGCTGGCTGCGCACGTCGAGGGGGACCAGCACCAGGCCGGCGAAGATCGCCCCGAAGAAGCCGATTGGCCACTCGGGCCGGTTGACGCCCCAGATCAAAACGCGGTCCCCAGCCTCGAGTCCCTGCCCCGCGAGCACCGCTGCCACGCGCGGGGCTAGGTCGGCGAGGTCACCGTAGGTCCAGATCCGGGTGCGGAAGCCCGGCTTGATCAGCAGCGCAGGCTTGTCGCCGTGGCGAGCTGCCGACTCGAGCAGGAGGTCGACCAGCGTGGTGCCCTCGGATGCAGGGCGCGGCCTCGGGTCGGGCTCGCGAGGGGCGGGCTCACTGGGTCGCGGGGGAGCGGCAGTGGCCACGCAGCTTTCTCCTCCTCCCATTACGGTACGACCGCAGCGCGCTGCTGGCTAGTGGGGCCGCCCCTTTGGTCGCGCCGACCCGCGCTCGGCAAGCCCATGCAGCACGGCATTGGCCCTCTCGCGCCAGGGAGGATAGTGGCTGAAGGCGATGGTCTCTACGTCGAGCGCGGCGAGGCGAGCAACGCTTGCTCTCGCCAACGCCAGGTCGTCGCTGAAAAAGGTGCTGGCATAGGTGACCTTGCCGCGGATCACCTGTAGGACGTCACCGGTGAAGAGGAGCTTGTGCCGGGCCGCGTAGAGGCAGACGCTTCCCGGCGTGTGCCCGGGGGTGTGCACCACCTGCAGGCCGCCCAGAATCGGCAGCAGCTCGCCGTCCTCGATCGCTATCGACTCGCCTGGGTGCCGCGTGAAATAGGCGATCAGCTGGCCCCGATTGCGATTGGCGACAGCGTCCCGCAACGTCACCTTCAGCCCATCCAGGTCGGCGGGATGCATCAGCACCTCCACCTCGCGGTCGGCGGCGAGCTCACGGACGCCGCCGATGTGGTCGGGGTGCGCATGGGTGCAGATGATCCTGGCCAGGTCGTCGAGCGAGCGGTCGATCCGTCGCAGGTAGCGTTCGACCGGGCGCCGCGACCCCATCAGGCCCGCGTCAATCAACGTCATGCGAGGCTCGGAGATCAGGAAGAGATAGCCGCTCAGGATGCGGATCGCGTGGACGTCCGGGGCGATCTCCATCGGCGGCCATCATAGGGCCGCCCTTGGCTATTCCTCGTTCAGCAGCAGCCGACGATACGAGTCATGGCGCGCTTCGCTGATTCGCCCATCCGCGACCGCAACGAGCACCGCACAGCGCGGCTCGTTGAGGTGGCGGCAGTCGTTGAAGCCACACTGGCCGAGCAGCGCGCGCATCTCCGGGAAGCCCCACGCCAGCTCCTCCGGCGGAACCTGCCAGAGGCCGAGCTCCCGCAGCCCCGGCGTGTCGGCCACGTAGCCGCCGCCGGGTCCCGTCAGGGGATGCAGCTCGGCGGAGGTTGTGGTGTGTCGTCCCTTGTGCACGGTCTCGCTCACCGCGCCGGTTTCGATCCGGAGGCCGGGCTGGATGGCGTTGAGGAGCGTCGACTTGCCAACCCCTGAGGGTCCAGTCACGACGCTGACGCGGCCCACCAGGCGGTCGTGCAGCTCCTCGACCCCGATCCCCTCGCGGGCCGAGACGTAGTGGAGCGGATAGCCGATCGTCTCGTAGCCGGCGAAGATCTCCCGCGCGGCGTTCATTCCGACCAGGTCCACCTTGTTGGCGACGAGCACCGCCTCGACCTCGTTGTGCTCGGCCACCACAAGGAACCGATCGACCATGCGGAGGTGCGGCATCGGGTCAGCGCAGGCGAACACGACCAG
>JBDTYC010000091.1:0-6539 GCA_040005815.1 Chloroflexota bacterium | reverse complement strand
CCTCGTCCATGAAGCGGCCCCACAGGTCGTCGCCGATCACCTCCGCCCACAGGTAACCGTAGTAGCCGGCGTCATAGCCGCCCATCAGGTGGCCGAAGGACGCGACCGAGCAGGTCCCTTCCGGATAGGGGAGTGAGGTGACCTTGTAGGCCTCGCGCATGGCGGTGTCGAGGTCGACCGGATCGGCGCTGGCGTGGAGCGCCATGTCCTCCGCCCCGTAGCTGACCTGGTACGCGCCACGTAGGCCGACGTTCAGGTAGCGGCTGCCGATCATGCGGTCGATCAGGTCCTGCGGGATCGGCTCGCCGGTCTCGTGATGCCGGGCGAATCGGGCCAGGATCGCGGGCTGCCAGACCCAGTGCTCCATGATCTGGGACGGGGCCTCGACGAAGTCGCGCTCCGTCTCCGCGCCACTGAATCGGGCCGATTCCGCGCGGGTGAGGCTCTCGTGCAGGATGTGCCCGAACTCGTGGAAGAGGGTCTCGACCTCGCCGTGGGGTCCGTGACGGAGCAGGCTGGGCCGATCGGGTCCCGGCGGCGTCAGGTTGGCGACGATGGCACTGACGGGAGCTGCGTATGTGCCGTCCGCGCGCCGATGCCCGAGCTCCAGCGGAAACGCGGCTGCGTGGTAGAACTTGCCCTCGCGCGGGAAGAGGTCGGCGTAGAAGTAGGCGATCAGCTCGCCGCTCGCCTTCTCGTGGATCTCGTACAGCATGACGTCCGGGTGCCAGGCCTTGGCATCGGGGACCTTGCGGTACTCGAGCCCGAACACCTCCGCGGTGAGCGCGAACATCCCGTCGATCACCGGCTCGAGTGGGAGGTAGGCACTGACCAGGTTCTGGTCCACGCCGTGCTCCTCGCGCGACTGCTGGTTGTCGTAGTACGTCCAGTCCCACGGCTGGATCTCGCCTTCCACGCCGTCACGCGCGGCTCGTTCCTGGAGCACGGCCACCTCGCGTTCCGCAGCGGTACGCAGCGGCGGCACGATCTGGTCGTAGAAGGCCTCGACGCGCTCCGGTGAGCCGGCCATCTTGACCTCGAGGGCGTAGTGCGCCCAGGTGGCCAGCCCAAAGAGCTGTGCGATGCGATGTCGCAGGCGCAGGGCCTCCTCGAGGATCGGCCGATTCTTGGGCACGGCCGAGGTCCAGTTCCGCACGAAGAGCTTCTCCCGCAGTGGCCGGTCTCGCGCCTGCGCGAGGAAGGGCACGAGCTCAGGCCCCTTGAGGCTGACCTTGTAGGTGTCGGGGTCGCTCCCCGGGCTCAGCCGCTCGATGTAGTCGTCCGGCAGGCCGTTGAGCTGCTCGCGGGTGACCTCGATCCCTTCCTGGTCGTCGTTGATGTTGCGGGCGAACGCCACCTCCAGCTCCACCAGGCGCTCGCGCAGGCTCTCCAGCTCGGCCTTCGCTTCGGGGGCGAGCTCGTGGCCGGCCCGACGGAAGTCGCGCAGCCAGAACTCGAGGAGGCGCTTCTGCTCTCCTTCGAGGGCAGCCGCTTCAGGCGTGTCGGCGAATGCGCGCACCGCCCGATACAGGTCCTCCCGGAAGGGGAGGCCCACGTTCCACTTCTGGACCGCCTCCTCGGCCGCCTGGCCAGCATCACGGACCTCGGCATCGGTGTGCACGTAGGCCATGAAGGCGCCCTGGGCGTAGCCGACCAGCGCGGCCGACCCTGCGAGGTCGAGGGGCCGCAGGGTGGTATCGAACGAAGGGGCATCGACGCTCGCGACGGTCTGGCCGATGAGCCGCTCGGCCTCGGCCAGCGCGTCGCTGACCGCCGATCGGACGGAGTCGACGGTGGTGTTCGTGAAGTCGTGGAGCATGGCTAGAACACCGAGGTGGCGAGCAGGGGCTTGCGGTGGAGCACCGCGAACTTGGCCCCGAACTCGATGTCGCGATCGGTCAAGGACCGAACATTCACATCGGTGATCGGGATCCAGCGTGGCTCGCTCGCCCGCAGGTACGGAACGGCCTCGGCCCCGGCGTAGATGAAGAACGTGGCGGTGATCACGTATGCATCGGTGACGACCAGCATCTTGTGCTCCAGTTTCGCGATCACCTGCTCGGTATCGGCAGGCGGCACGTAATCCGAGCGGTCGATCACCAGCGTCAGTTCGCTGAGGCGCACGTCGAGCGGCAGCCCCACGCTGCCGGATCGTTCCCCGGCAGGGCCCATGACGGCACCGGCTGCAACGGTCAGGATCTCGTCGTGGAAGTTCAGGAGATCTGACAGGCGCGAGTAGGCACCCAGGTTGATAGTGCCCCCAATGCGTGCGCTGGACGCGACCAGCTCGATGTCGAGCTCCGGGCCTGATTGCGACCCTGCCTGAAAGATTGATTCGCTGCCTTGCCGCATACGTGAATGCTAACGGTCCGGCCAGTTCTCATGGAAGGCCACCTCGTCGCGCGGCAGTCGTGCCTGGCCGGGCGCTGATTTCGGCTTGCGGGCCGATTCCGCGGGGTGGCCGACCGCCACGACGGTCCGCACCCGCCACTCACCGGGAATACGGATGGTACCGGGGAGCCCGGTATGCTCGCTGGGTGGATACAGGCATCCGGGTTGTGGCGTCGGCGGAGCTGACCACCGCGGAGTGGTCGGCCCTTACCGAACTCTGCATGGCGGCCTTCGACGAGCCGTGGGGCGACTATTGGGAGAACATCGGTCCAGGCGTCCACGTCCTCGCCGAGCACCCGGAGCGGGGGATCGTGGCGCATGCGGCGATCGTGGATCGGCACCTCTATCCGGGCGATCTGACGCTGCGAGCCGGCTACGTCGAGGCGGTCGCGGTGTGGCCCGACCTCCAGCGCAGCGGCCTCGGCACGCAGGTGATGGAGGTCATCGACGGCATGCTGGATGAGGGCTACCAGCTCGGCGCTCTGGGCACCGGCAGCCACGCCTTCTACGCGCGGCTCGGCTGGGTCGTCTGGCAGGGACCCACCTGGATCCGCGAGCGGGACGGGAGCCTCAGGCGGTCGCCGGACGAGGACGGGGACATCATGGTCCGGCTGACGCCGAAGACGCCGCCTGCCCTCGACCGATCCCTGCCAATCGCCGTCGACTGGCGGCCCGGCAGTGAAGTGTGGTGAGGATCGGTGCAGCAAGAGCCCTCGGCGGTTGACTGCGCAGAAGCTGAGGAATAGGCTGACCAACCCCGCCCAGTCCAACCCGCGCAGCGTGTATTTCAGATGGCCCGTTCTCTCCGATTCGCCACGTTCACCATCGCGCCGGTCATTGCCGGGCTGATTCTCCTGGCTGCCGCTCCGACACCGGTCGCCGGTGCCCGCGAGACGGGCGCTCAGGCTCGCGTGGGCGGCCCGGGGAGCATCGGCTACGACATCTCGTATCCGCAGTGCGGCGGCCCATTCCCGACGAAGCCAGCATTTGGGATCGTGGGCGTCAACCGGGGCATCGTCTTCAGCCCAAACCCGTGCCTCGGCGCGGGCAGCGGACCATCTGAGCTTGCGTGGGCCGGAGGCGTGGGGGCCCAGCTCTACGCCAACACCGGCAATCCCGGACCTTTCCTCTCGACGCATTGGCCCAATGGCCAGACCTTCCCGCGTGAGTGCAACACGCCATCGTCGCCCGGAGCGGACACGGCGAACTGTGCGTATGACTACGGTTGGAACGCCGCGGCCGATTCCTACCAGACCGCGGTTCGCGCTTACGTGTCGCTGGGGCTGGCGCCCGCCGGTGCGACCTCGACGCCGAGCGCCAACGTCTGGTGGCTGGACGTCGAGACGGGCAACAGCTGGCGGAGCGACGTGTCCCTCAACGTTGCGGCGCTCCAGGGTGCCGTTGCCTACCTGCAATCTGCCGGCGCTGCGAACATCGGTTTCTATTCGACCCAGTACCAGTGGAACCGGATCACCGGCGGCACGACCGTTTTCGCCGATCACCAGAGCTGGGTGGCCGGCGCAACGACCGCCAGACAGGCAAAGGACAACTGCTTGGGCGGCGCCTTCAGCGGCGGAGTCGTGGGCCTGGCGCAGTATTTCGCGAAGGGCTTCGACGCAGACCTTCGCTGCTAGCATGCTAGGAGGCACACCGTGAACTTCAACAACATCCTGATCGGGTCGGATGACCCGCAGCGCCTGGTGGAGTACTACTCGAAGCTGTTCGGCAAGCCCGGCATGGAGGAGGGCGGCTACGCTGGATGGCAGATCGGCTCCGGCTTCATCTCGGTGGGGCCGCATGACGAGGTCCACGGCAAGAACGAGCAGCCGGGCAGGTTGCTCTGGAACGTCGAGAGCGAGGACGTCGCAGCGGATTTCGCTCGATTCAAGGAGGCGGGCGCGATCGTCGTGCGTGAGCCCTACAACCCCGGCGGACCGGGCGATGACGCGATGCTGGTCGCCACCTTCGCGGACCCTGACGACAACTACTTCCAGCTCCAGAGCCCCTGGCGTCCCTCCGAGTAGACGGCCATCGATCCTGTGCGCCGTTGCCGTGTCAGCCAGTTGACCGCAGCTCCAGGGGCGTAGACATAGACTCGGGCTCTATGGTCAACTGACCGGACGCTCGCGACCTGGATCCGGGCGTCTTCGAGGAGAGGGCGGGGTGTATGGCGAAGACGATGCCGCGCGACAGTGACGTGACTCGGCACCGCGTGCTGAGCCTCTCCGACAATCCACTCGTGCGAGCCGTCGGGCGCGTGCCGCTGCCGATCCAGGCGAAGTTCCTGGTTCCTTCCGTCGCAACGGTCGCCCTCCTCGTTATCCTGGGCGTGCTTGGGCTGCGGGTCATCGGCGAATCGAACGACCGCGTCGTCGCCCTCGGCCAGCTGCAGCAGCGGGCCGCCGCGTACCGAGAGATGCAGGCCGAGTCGGTCGAGATTCGGGGTCTGCTGAGTGACCGAATGAAGGTCATCACCGGCAGCTGCGTGATCACAAAAGAGTGCCTTGATTCGTCGCGGGCCGTCGCCCTAAGGCTCGCCTCGGTGCTCGCCGCGCGCGGCAAGGCTGACGACCCTGCGAACCTTGGATTCGTGCCTCCGCAGGACGAGAAGGGCACGCTCGCCCAGATCGCGCGCGATTACCTGCGGCTGGCCGATGTAGTGGCACGGATCATCACCACGGAGAACATCCCAGAGAGCACGAATATCCACCACGCCGAAGCCTCACCCCTCGCGAATGACATCGTGAAGCTTGCCGACTCATTGGTGGTCCTCACCCTGGACCGCGCCAACACGCTGATCAGGGAGAACCAGAGCGCCTTCGTTGACTCAAAGGGGCTGTTCATCACGGTCGCTGCGGTGTCGGTCTTGCTGGCGTTACTGCTTGGGTATCTCCTGTCGGGATCGATCGTCGGCCCCGTCAGACGGATGCAGACCGGCCTCGCGGCGATCGCATCGGGCGACTTCTCGAGCCATGTTGAGGTCTCAAACCGCGACGAGCTTGGCTCATTGGCCGCGAACCTCAATCGCATGAATGACGAGCTGGGTCGTCTGTACGAGGAGCTCGAGACGGCGAGCAGGCACAAGTCAGAGTTCCTGGCCACGATGTCGCATGAATTGCGAACCCCGCTGAACGCGATCATCGGCTTCTCGCAAGTCCTCAAGCAGCAGATGTACGGTCCGCTCAACGAGAAGCAGGCGGAGTACGCGGACCATGTCCTGAGCTCTGGTCAGCACCTGCTGAACCTCATCAACGACATCCTTGACCTGGCCAAGGTCGAGGCGGGGCGGATGGAGTTGCAGACCTCGACCTTCGAGCTCCCCGGGTTGCTGGAGAACGCGGCGTCGATGGTTCGCGAACGTGCAATCCGCCAGGGCATCGGCTTGACCGTGGCGGCGGACGGATCGGTTGGCGCAATGGAGGGCGACGAGCGCAAAGTCAAGCAGATCCTCTTCAACCTGCTCTCGAACGCGGTGAAGTTCACGCCCAGCGGAGGGGAAGTCACCCTCGCCGCGCGGGCGGCCGCCGAGCAGGTGGTGATCTCGATTCGTGACACCGGCATCGGCATCAGTGCCGAGGACCAGGAGAAGATCTTCGAGGAGTTCTACCAGGTCGGTGCCAGCAGGACACAGGAAGGGACGGGACTGGGCCTTGCCCTGACCAGGCGACTTGTCGAGCTGCATCACGGAAGCCTGCGCGTTGAGAGCGAACCCGGCGTCGGAAGCACATTCACGGTGACGATGCCTCTCCAGCAGACAGAGGTCGCGCACGAAATGTCGACCACCATGGTCGCGGAGGCGGTCTCGCCGTGATCGGCATCGGCGACGGCCGCCTGATCCTCATCGTCGAGGACAACGAGCTCAATATGCAGCTGGCTCGTGACGTGCTGAAGTTCCACGGATTCCAGACCGTGGAGACGGTGAGCGGCGAGGACGGCGTCATCATGGCGGGCGAACACCACCCCGACCTCATCCTCATGGACATCTCGCTCCCCGGCATCGACGGGGTTGAGGCCACCCGTCGCCTCAAGGCCGAGCCCTCGACTGCGGACATCCCGGTCGTTGCGCTGACCGCGTCCGTCCTGCACGCCGATCGGGCACGCTTCGAGGAGGCGGGCTTCGCGGGCCTCATCGCCAAGCCGATCGACGT
>JBDTYC010000090.1:0-6545 GCA_040005815.1 Chloroflexota bacterium | reverse complement strand
ACAAGGACATCCGCAAGTTCGGCGACGGCCGCGTCAAGGCCAACCTGGACATCGAGCTGGTCGTGGACCTCTTCCGCCTCGCCGACCGGATGGACATCGCCGTGATCGTGTCCGGCGACGGCGACTTCGCCCCGGCCATCCGCGCACTGCAGGATAAGGGCGTCCGCTGCGAAGTGATCAGCTTCCGGCCGAACACCAGCTCGGACCTGATCGCGGTGGCCGATGAGTTCATCGACATCATGAAGATCATCGGCATTGGCCGCGGCAAGGATGCCGACAAGGCAGCCAGCAAGGTGATGAGCGCACCGCCCATGCCGGCCAAGGAGGTCGTTCCCGAGTTCGGCTTCAGGGAGGCTCCGGCCGCGGTTGCCGCCGCCGCGCTGGCCGCGATTCGTGAGGGGGGCGCCAAGCCCGCTTCACGCGGACGGGGACGCAGCGCCCCGAGGCCCGAGCCCGTCTTTGAGGCGATGGCTCCCGGCACGGAGGAGCCTCCAGAGGCAGCGACCGTCGCAGCCGACGGAACCACCGATGGCGCTACTGATGGCGCCACTGGCGAGGCTCGTCGCCGTCGCCGACGCCGTGGCGGACGGGGCCGTGGACGCGGCCGCGGGCGCACAGACGAGGTGACGGCCACTGCTCCGGCGTCGGACGCCCCCATCGGCTGGACCGAGCTCGACGACATCTCACAGGCTGGCTCCGCCGAGGCGGACGAGGCCCGGGAGTACTCCTTCGAGGAGGCCGACGCGGCGACCCTCGCTGAGCTCGGCCTCTCATCCGATGACGTGGCCGCCCTTGCGATCGCGGCGCCGGAAGCTTCCGACACGACCGAAGCCAAGCCGAGGCGCAGCCGTAAGCCGGCCTCGGCCCCGGCCACGGACGCGACCGAGAAGGCAGCCAAGCCCACGCGCGGCCGGTCACGGACGGCCGCTGCCGCCAAGGCACCCGAGGAGTCGGCGGAAGCCGCCAGCGCCACGCCGAAGCCGCCTGGCCGAACGGCCAAAGCCAAGGAGGAGCTCGCCGCGGAGGCGAGCCCAGCGAAGCCGAGGACCAGGTCGCGCGCGAAGGCCGCTCCCGAGCCGGCACTCACCGAGGGTGCCGAAGAGGGAATCTGGCAGCGGTTCCGCGGCGCTAGGACGAAGACCCCTTAGCGTTCTGCGTAGATTTCCGGGTCGGAGGTCTACTCCACCTCGTCGATGGTGCTCGTCTTAGGGGTGCGCTTGCGCGCGGGGGCAGGGGGCGCGATCTCCGAGGTTTCGTTGCCTTCCACGATCGGTTCTGCGGTCGCCTCGATGTTCAGCGGCTCGGCGAGCGTCTCGCCGTTGAGGTCATCGCCGGCCTCTGGTCGCTGGAAGATCGGGACCCACTCACTGGCGGTTGCGGCAGCGTCAAGGGCGCGTGCCGCAACCTCGCGTGCACCGGTCGCGACCTCGTGCGCACCGGTTGAGGCGACCTCTCGGGCTCGCGCCGCAGCGTCCTTGGCGGTCACGGCGAGTTCGTCGCGCATCTCACGTCCCGCCTTCGGGGCGGTGAGGATGGCGGCGATCAGGCCGCCAATCGCACCGAGCAGCAGGCCGCCGATGAAGGCGCCCCAGTGGCGCGGCTCTCGCTTGGTGCGGATGCCCATGCGGACTGCGGCATCATCGATCAGCTCCTTGGCGACCGGAACCGCGGCGCCGGCAGCACCGATCGCGACCGTTCGCTTGTCCCATAGCCTGTTGAGGCCGGGGAGCATCTCCTGGCGCCAGGTGCGGTTGCCCCAGCGCAGGGCGTCGCGTCCCGCGCGAGCGGCATCACGGCGCATCGGCTCGGCGTCTCGCCAGCCCGTGGTGGCACGTTCGGAGGCCATCTCCGCGGCGTCGCCGAGCGCGGCCACGAGGGCGCGGCCGCGCTTCGTCACCGTGTCCTGGATCTTGGGATCGAACAAGCGTTCGACCATCGACTTGGCATTGGTCGTTACCTGATCGGCCATGGCATCTCCTTGGTTCTCAGGTTGGGGGCGTGCGCAAAGTATGGCACCAATGAGCCGATGGCGCCCCGCCGACCGCCTACGGTGCGGCGGATCCGGTTGCCAGCCGGCCGCCCGCGCGCGTGCCCGGGACGATTCGGCGGGGCGTCGACATCGTCGTCGGAGCGGCCTGATTGAGTCGTTATCGCGGGCTTATCGGCGGCTCTGCCTATACTCGGGCCGTGACCGCGATGACCGCCCCGCCGGGCTTTATCAGCCTCGGGCAGGCGACTGCGAGGACGATCGTGCAGCGCTCGGCGGCTTGTGGTCGCCTCCAGCGCACGCTGCTGGTCCATGGTCCCGCCGGCAGCGGCAAGGGCGCCTTCGTCGACGACCTGCTGGCGCTCCTCCTCTGCCAGATGACTGACGGGGAGCGGCCCTGCAACGCCTGCACCGGCTGCCGCCAGGCCCGGGCACGGACCCACCCGGACCTCGTCGTCGGCTCGCCTGAGCGGTGGCGGGAGGAGCGCTCCATCGGCGAGAGCATCGTGGCGGCGGCACGCGGCTGGCTTGCAGATAGCGCCGGTGCGCCGATCGCGGGCGAGCGGCGGGTGATCCTGATCGAGGGTGTCGACCGGGCCAACGAGCAGACGCAGAACGCACTCCTCAAGGCGCTCGAAGAGCCGACCAGCCGCCACATGTTCGTGCTGGTGGCAGATGAGCCGACCCGCGTGCTGCCGACGATCAGGTCTCGTAGCCAGTCTCTGCGGGTCGGGTCCGTTCCCCGTGCCGAGCTCGTCAGCTGGCTCGTCGACCGCGAGCGGCTCCCCATCGACCAGGCCGAAGCGCTGGCGCGAATCGCCGGCGGCATGGCCGGCACCGCGATCGGGTATGCCCGTGCCCCGCAGCTGGTGAATTGGCGCCGACGGACCCAGCGCGAGCTGCTGGGGCTGCTGGCGCGCCGGCGGGCGGATCGGTTCGGATCGGTCCGTGACCTGCTCGACGACGCTGCGCGGTTCGGCAGCGACCAGCCCGCCGGTGCAACGGCGCCGCAGGAAGATGGGGACAAACCGACCGGGGCTGCGCAACGTGAGGCCGCGTTGCTCATCGTCGACGCCTGGCTGGGCCTCGCCAGGGACCTGCTCGTCTCTGCGGCGGGTCGGCCGGAGATCGCGGCCCTGACCCCGGCGGCGCTCGACCCTGAGCTGCCGGATATTGCTGCGCGCCTCGGTGCAGCTGCAACCCGCGACTTCATCGCGCTCCTCGAGCGGATCCGCGGCGGCCTGCGACAGAACGCGGCACCCCGCCTTGCGCTCGAGGTAGCGATGCTGACCTGGCCGACGCAACCGGACCAGTGAGCGTCGCTCCCGCGGACGACTTCGAGCGCCTCTCCGCAACTATCACCGGCCGAGTGCAGGGGGTTGGCTTCCGATGGTGGGTTCGCTCCGCTGCGGATCGGATGGGCCTCACCGGGTGGGTCATGAACGGGGTCGACGAACGGTCGGTCGAGGTGGTCGCGGAGGGCCCGACCGCGGCGCTCGACCAACTCGAGCGACTCCTCGCCGAGGGGCCCCCTGGTGCGCTGGTCGACCGCGTCGATGCCACGCGCTCGCCGGCATCGGGCGCCTACGGCCGCTTTCAGATCACGCGACCATGAACTGGCGCGCGATCGGCTGTGGCACCCTGGCCATTGTCCTCTTCGTCGCCGTCGGGCTGTGGGGCATGTCGAAGGCCTTCGACCGCCTCGAGGGATGCCCGAATCGTCTGCAATGGGGCGACCGCGTCTATCTGCCGAGTGGATCAGCCCGAGCTGAGCCGAGCTTTGCCGAGGGCTCGCCGGTCGAGATCGGGGCGACCTTCATCGGCCTGACCACCCGCCAGGTCTGGGGCCCGCCGGGCAGCGCCCCGTCCGAATCCGCCGCCGACCGGCCGACCCGGATCTACCTCGACTGTGACGACGGCAGCGTGCTCCTCTTCGCCGCCAAGAGCGCCGCGCCCTAGCGCGACTCGGTGAGCCGCTGATGTGCGGCGAGGGCGTAGCGGTCCGTCATCCCAGCCACGTAGTCCGCCACCTGCGTTACGAGGGGAGCATCGGCTTCGCGGTACGTGGCCGGGATCTGGTCAGGATGCGCCAGGTGGTGGTCAACCAGGGCCCGGAGCGTCTCGATGGCGCCAAGCTGCTCGCGCAGGAGCGAGGGCGCCAGGTAGACGCGCTCGAACATGAAGGCCCGCAGCTCATGCATGACGGCCAAGGTCTCCTCGTCCATGCGGACCTCGCCGACACGAAGCGAGTGCTCGATGACCGCGTCGATCATCTGGCCGACCCACACTCGCCCCGGCTCGCCGAACCGCGCCATGACCGCCGCCGGAAACGAGGTGGCGTCCAGCACGCCGGCCCGGATGGCGTCGAGCGCGTCGTGGGTCAGGTACGCGATCCTGTCGGCGTATCGGACGCAGAACGCCTCCTGGGTTGACGGCGGAGGGTCGATCTTCCAGGAGTGGGCGCGTATCCCGTCCCGTACCTCCCAGGTCAGGTTGAGGTCCTCGAGCGCCTCGTAGACGCGGACGCTCTGCGCCGCGTGATGCCACCCGTCCGGTGGGAAGTACGGGGAGAGCGCCTCCTCGCCGGTGTGCCCGAACGGAGTGTGGCCCACGTCATGCGCGAGGGCGATCGCCTCCGCCAGCGGCTCGTTGAGCGAGAGCGCGGCGGCCAGCGCACGCGCGATCTGCGCAACCTGGAGCGTGTGCGTCAGCCGCGTGACGAAATGATCGCCCTCAGGGTTGAGGTAGACCTGGGTCTTGTGCTTCAGTCGCCGGAAGGCCTTGGAGTAGATGATCCGGTCGCGGTCACGTTCGTACGCCGTACGGAACGGGTCCGGCTCCTCCCGACGAGCCCGGCCCCGGCTCTGGATGGAGCGCGCGGCCACCGACGAGAAGCGCTCCTCCTCGTTCTCCCGCGCGAGACGGTCACGTCGGATCAGCCCTGCCATGGCCCGATGATGACCGATGCATCTCCGCGATGACGGGCCGATAGTCCCCGCGGGCCATGTTAACCATGGGCTCTGAGATGTGTCTCAGCCCAGGCCGGCGCCGCGAACCAGCTCGGCCGTGCGTCGCAGCCAGCCGGCCGGGTCCGCCTGGTGGTACGGGCGCTCCGATGGCTCGATGCCGTCCAGGAATTTCTGGTAGATGAGCGCCTGGCGAGCTGCCGCAACCGGCCGCAGCAGAGCTGACGCCTGCTCCGGGTCCGATCCGGGCTTGGCCCGAAACCAGGCGTCGTGCCAGTGCCGGCGCGCCGCGTCGGCGGCATCGAGGGGCACGTGGTCCAGGAATGCTGGCTCGTCCAGCAGCGGATGCCCAACGCCACAGTCGCCCCAGTCCAGCAGCACCAGCGACCCCTCATCACCTCGAAAATTTCCCGGGTGGAAGTCGCCGTGGACGAGCGTGTCGGGCAAGCCGCAGGCGGCGACCCGCATGAATCGGTCGGCGAGACCGATGACGAAGCCCTCCAGGGTGGACCGGTCATCGGTCGCGAGCTCCGGGGTCATGCGTTCGACCTGCTCGCCAATGGCAGCCATCAGCGAGGGTGCGCGCCAGTCGGGAAGGCCGAGCGCCAGAAGCTCATTGGTGCCGTCCAGCCAGTTCCGCTGAAGGGAAACCAGCAGCGACACCATCTCCAGCAGCTGAGACGGCGACGCGCGGTAGAGATCCTCGCCCGGGATCTCTGCCAGCAGCAGGCGCGGCCCGTCATGCGCGATAAGGGTGGGTACCCGCTCGCCCTGAAGGCGCCTGAGGATGGGTCCTTCGTGGATGAAGAATGGCGGCACGACCTTGAGCCATACGGTCTGGCCCTCCACCGGCAGGCGCCACAAGCTCGAAAGATTCCAGCTGCGGACCTGCTGAGCGGGACCGTTCCGCCGCAGGCCGCGCTCGGCAAGCCGTTGTTCCGCCCACGCCAGGTCGGCTCTCGGCCCGCCTGGTCTGGCCCAGGTCATGCGCTGCGGGTGGTCGTCGAGAATTCCTTCCCATCCCTCCGCGGGGGCGGGATGAGCGACCTCGGCCAGGTAGGTCACCATGCCGCCGTGCGGGATCGGGAGCTCCGTGTCAAGCAGGCGAAGGATGGTCGCGTCGATCCCGTGACGCGCGCGCGCCGCGCTCACCACCGACTCGGCATCCTGCCACCACGGTGACGCGACCGGGAACGGCGGCAGCACGCCGACAATCTCACCATCCGGGGTGACCAGGACCAACTTCGCAAAGCGGGGTGAGATCGGCGAATCGGTCACGCTGCACATCCTCTTCAGGCGGGTTGACGTGCCGCGACCGGGTACCTTGACACGGGTCGTAAATATGTGGCGCGCCGGACAGGATTCGAACCTGCGACCTTCGGCTCCGGAGGCCGACGCTCTATCCACTGAGCTACCGGCGCGCGGGGAGCGAGTCTACCGGAAAGGAGGAGGCCCCTCCGAAGAGGGGCCTCCCGTTGCTGCCGGATTCGCTAACCGCAAGGGCATCTTTCACGAGCGGTTTCCCGCTCTACCCTTACCCAAACCTACCCATGGCCTTGCGATCAGTGGTGAATCGCTGTGCGAACAGCCCC
>JBDTYC010000089.1:0-6649 GCA_040005815.1 Chloroflexota bacterium | reverse complement strand
CCGGGTGGCCGCCCTCTCGACGCATGGGACCGTCACCGACCGGAATCGGTCCAGACTGAGCGCCAGGCGATAGCAGCCTACGGATTCGCTGATTCACTCGGAATCGCCTCGGGGTGGATGACGAGCGTAAGGCCGCCGCCACCAAGGATGTTGCCCAGCGTGAGGTCAGCCAACTCCACCTCGATTGCGTACCGTTCACGCGTCTGCTGGCGACATTTGCGGGCCTGGAAACCTTGCCCGGCACACGGGCGAGCATCGTCGGCTCAGAGTGGGGCGCCCGTTGATCGCGTCCCCCTGATCAGGATCTGGAGCGGCAGGCGGTTTCAACGAAATGAAGGATTGGAGATCGGCTCCGCCCATACCGTATAGGCATGGATACCGATCTCGTGAAGCGAGCGCAGCGCGGAGACAGTGAGGCTTTCACGAGCCTTGCCGTTGGGCTCGCTGATCGGTTCCTTGCCGTGTCGAACAGGATTCTGGGCGACATCGGCCTCGCCGAGGATGCAACGCAGCAGGCGCTGCTGAGCATCTGGCGCGACCTTCCCAAGCTCCGCGACCCGGCCCGATTTGAGGCCTGGTCGTATCGGCTTCTCGTGCGCGCCTGCTACGCCGAGGGCCATCGTGGTCGCCTCTGGGCGCCCAATCTTCGCATCCTGCCGGTTGACGAACCGATGGGGGCGGACCACACGGACTCCGTCATCGACCGCGATCAGCTCGAGCGAGCTTTTCGCCGGCTCACCTTGAAACACCGACTGGTATTGGTCCTGCACCACTATCTCGACCTGTCGCCCGACGAGATCGCCGACGCGCTGGACGTTCCCGTGGGGACGATCGCTTCACGAATGCATTACGCGCTGCGGGCGATGCGGCTGGCGATCGACGCCGACGCTGCTCCGACGCCGAAGGAGGTTGCCAGATGAGCACCGAACGCGACGTCGCGCGTTCAGTCGGGTCGTGGCTGAAGGAGGACCGGCACGAGGACGCGGACCGCGTCCTGGATGTAGTCCTCGACCAGGTTCCCGCGACCCCACAGCGCCGATCGTCTTGGTTGGCGTGGAGGTACCCGTACATGAACGGTTTGCCACGAATCGCCGCGGTTGCCGCTGCCGCCGCGCTGGTCGTCACCATCGGTCTGGCTCTCTTCAAATTGGCCCCGAATGTGGGCGAGCCGATCCAGTCGCCCACCCCAACCGCGACCCCAACGCCGGCAGCCCTCGAGAACCCGCCCGGGACCGGGCCGGTGACGCTGGCCGCGGGCACCTATGCCGTCGAATCCGACTTCCCGGTCCGGGTGTCCTTCACCCTCCCCGCAGGCTGGACTCACGTACTCCACAGTACCCAACACGTCGCGCTCTCCCAGGATGCCGAGAGCCTTGGTCTCACCTTCATGACCGTGTTGAACGTCTACATGAACCCTTGCCAGGAGCCGAATCGTCTTGCTGATCCGCCTGTGGGGGCGAGCGTCGATGACCTGGTCACCAGCCTCATCCACCTGCCCAGGACTGACTCGGGAACCGTGTCAGACGTGTCGATTGACGGCTTCCAGGGGAAGTCCTTCGACCTGCACGTGCAACGCGCTGGCTGCAGCAACTATGCCCAAAACCTCTGGAAGGCTAGCTGGGAATTCGAAGGCGACGGGTTTGCCGCCAGCAGCAGGGAGCAACTGCGCGTCTACGTCTTGGACGTGCAGGGCCAGCGGATTGTGATCGTCACGTCGTACGTCGACGGTGACCTGAATGCGTCATACCCCGATGGTGGCCCGAACGCGGCCGCGTACAAGGCGGAACTCCAGACCATCGTGGAGTCGATCCACTTCGAGTAACCGATTCGCCCAACCCTGGAGGCACCTACCGTGACCTACACTCGGCCGGCAATGCGACCCCGATTCGTGCCCGCGGGGCCCCCGCTCGCGGCGCTGCTCCTGCTCGTCGCGCTCGCCACGGGATGCGCGAGCCCGATCTCGCCGCTCCCCAGCGCTGCCGGTCAGAGCCCGTCCGCCCCCGCTCCCTCCGCTGCATCCGCGCCGGTGGGAGTCGCGGTGATCGGACACTCGGGAGCGACCGGCTACGACTCGGATCCGACCCAGCCCGGCCAGGACGCTACGGCGAACTCCTGGGCCACCGGGACGAATCCCGACGTCCAGAGCATCTTCAGTCGCCTGCTCGCCGACGATGCGGGTCTGGAGGCCCACGCCATGAACCTCGCGATCGACGGGTCGGGCGTGACCAGCTTGCGCCAGCAGGCTGCGGAGGTCGTGAGGAGGTCACCCCTGCCGCAGATCGTGTTAGTTCAGACGATCGACAATGACATGCGCTGCGACGGGACCGACGCCGCGAACTACGAACCGTATTGGCTCCATTTGCTGGACGTGCTGGATGTCGTGACCCAGGGCGCGCCGGAAGCGCAGATCTTCTTCGTGAGTCAGTGGGCCGACGTCGAGACCTACGATCGCGTCGTGTTCAACGTGAACCCGGACCACCTGACCGGGGACGGTCCATGCGACACGGTGAATCCTGCGACCGGGCAGATCGATGCGGCCAAGGAGGCCTACCTGCAGAGCCTCCTCAACGACTACTGGGGCATCGTCACGAAGGTCTGCGGGAACTATCCCACCTGCCGGACCGATGGAGGGGCCGCGCAGGGGATGGACCTCGCTCCCGGGGACATGACCCCCGACCTGGATCACCTCTCCGTGGCGGGGCACACGAAGATGGCCGCCATCGAGTTCGAGGCCCTCTTCGGCCCGGGGCTATCCCTCGTCGGGCTTGGGGACTCGATTGCGGCGGCGGGAGACGGCAACGGCCCGACCGGCGAATGCACCTGCTGGAGCTACGTCGAGCGTTACGGCCAGCTTGCGACGAGCGCATTGGGGGTCAAGGTTGTGACCACCAATCTGGGGAGCGGCGGGGAGACCGCGCATGAGTTGCTGAACCGGGTCCGGACGGAGGACCGCTACCGATCGGCCATCGCAGCCGCCGACCTGATCACCATTACCGTGGGCGGGAATGACTGGGGCGGAGCCTGCAGCTGGCCCGGCAATGAAGCGTGCTGGGCGGCCGGTGCTGCCTCGGTCCCGGCCGACATCGACGCCGTCCTGGGCGAGATCGAGGTGCTCCGGGCCGGCAAGCCGACAGTCATCCGTGTGACGGACTACTACAACAACTACATCGGCGACCCGATCAACGAGACTTCGGTCGGCGACCCGAACGGACCCATGCCTCAGGACTTCCTCGACTGGTATCGCGGCCCGCTCGAGGCATTCAACGCGTCCATCTGCGAGGTTGTGGCGAAACACAATGCCGTGTGCATCGACATCGCCGTCCCGTTCAACGGAGCCGCCCACGATCAGGCGGCCACCGACCTGCTGGTGGCCGATCACGTCCATCCGAACCAGGCGGGCCATGACCTGATCGCGAACACCATCGCGGCCGCCGGCTTCGCGCCACTCCAGTAGGCGGGCCGCACGGGATCGATTCCCCAATTCGCGACCAACGTCCTGTCCTGCGCCGACACACTCGACATCCTGCGGATCTGTCTGCCCGATGCCAGCGTGAACCTGTTGGCGCGCGAACCTGACAAAAATTGAAGTCTCCATCGGGCCGCGCCCCCATACCGTGTGTACTGCGTCGGTCTGAACCGATGCCTTAGACGGAAGAGGGCATGGACACCGATCTCGTGAAGCTCGCGCAAAACGGCGACAAGGGGGCATTCACGGCCCTCGCCGCCGCACGAGCAGATCGGTTCCTTGCCGCGTCGCACAGGATTCTGCGCGACTTCAGCCTCGCTGAAGATGCGACGCAGCAGGCGCTGCTGACCATCTGGCGGGACCTTCCGCAGCTCCGCGACCCGGCACGCTTTGATGCCTGGTCATATCGCCTCCTCGTTCGCGCCTGCTACGCGGAGGCCAGCCAGACTCGCCGTTGGACGCCCAACATCCGTCTGCTGCCGGCTGAGCCGATGGCGGCGGACGAGCTGAGCACCGTCGTCAATCGGGACCAGCTCGACCGCGGCTTCCGACGACTCTCCCTCGATCACCGAACGGTGGTGGTCCTGCACCACTACCTCGACCTGCCGCTCGACCGGGTTGCCGAAGCGCTCGACATCCCGGTCGGGACGGTTGCTTCTCGACTTCATTACGCGATGCGCGCGCTGCGCTCGGCGCTCGACGCCGACGCACGCTCGACGACGCGAAAGGCTGCGCAATGAGCACCAATCGCGACGTCACCACCCGCATCGTTCGGTCGTGGCTGCACGAGGACGCCCACGAGGACGCTGACCGCATCCTCAACCTCGTTCTCGATGAGATCGACACGACCCCACAGCGCCGAGCCAATTGGCTGGCGCGGAGGCTCCCTCCCATGAACAACAACCTCGTGCGCGTCGCATTGGTCGCCGCCGTCCTGGTGGTGGCGGTGATCGTCGGCGCGAACCTGTTCCAGCAGCCATCGGTTGGCCCGTCGCCGTCCGTTGAGCCGTCTCTCTCAGCCGCTCCAAGCGCGACCGCCTCCACTCCACCTCGGCTGGACCTCATCCCCACGGGCATCCTGAGCGCCGGAACCTACGAGATCGACTTGGCCTTCCCGGTTCGGTTGACTTTCACGGTGCCCGATGGGTTCGAGCACGGACGGGGCGCCTCTGACAGTGTTGGGATCCAGGGCAACCCCGGAGGCCGCGGCATCGAGTTCCAGATCGCGTCGAACGTCTATCCCGACCCGTGCCACACCTTTGCCGGGGCGGCGACTCCACCCATCGGACCTGCCGTCGACGACCTGGTCACGGCCATGACCACCCTGGTCGGGTTCCAGTCAGGGCCGGTCGAAGATGTGACGATCGGTGGCCTTCCGGCTAAGGCCTTCGATCTGACCAACGAGATCGATCGGTCCACCTGCGATGGGGAAAGCCTCGCCACCTTCACCTTCGCAGATGCCAACGATCCAAGCGGTGTTGGGACCGGAGAGCGACAGCGCATCTACGTCATGGACGTGCAGGGCACCCGGTTGATGATCATGACCTACTACTTCTCCAACGAAACCGGCTCAACGGACGCCACTGAGGCCGCGACCCTCGCGGCGATCGTCCAGTCCATCAGCTTCCCGTAGTCGAGCGGTTGCCGCTCATCCACTGTCCATCCGAAGGGGTCGCGGCATAGCCCGCGGCCCTTTCTATTTCCGTCTGGTCGGCGGCAAATGGCTGCCCTTGAAGGCTTACCAGCGCTCGTCGTGGACGACGGCGTCGAGCGGCTTGCGGCCACCGGGCTTCTTCGGCGCGGTGAGCTGCGACGCGTCGGCGGGGTACCCGAACGACAGCAGGTAGTTGCAGCGTCGGTCGGCTGGGAGACCGAGCAGGCGTGACGCCAACTCCTGCTCGAAGACGGTGGCCGGCGCGCTACCGATGCCCAGCTCCCAGGCAGCGAGCACCATGCTCTGCGCCGCCCGGCCGAGGTCCCACATGCGTGTGTTGCGCCATCCAGCGCTCTCGTCGGGCGTCACCAGCGCAACCGCCATGGCGGCGCCGGCCAGATGGTCGGCGTACTTGCCGACTTCCGTCAGCTCCTGCAGGTGATCGCGGTCGTGGATCACGATGAAGGCCCAGGTCTGTTCGTTCTTCGAGCTGCCCGTGCGCCGCGCGGCGTTGAGGATGCGGGCCTCGTGCTCGGCCGAGAGCGGGCGGTCGGCGAAGTCGCGGATCACGCGCACCGAGTTGACCGCATCCCAGACGTTCATCGGTCCCAGTCTAGGTTGAACGCTGGCGTCGGTCGCCGACTCATACTCACCGATTGGCCACGTTCTGTGGTCAAGAGGAAAGGTTGAGGGATGGAGCGGAGGCTTGTCGAGCGGGCGATGCAGGGCGATGAAGAGGCATTCGACGTGTTGGTCGAAGCCATCGGGGATGGCCTTCACTCCGTCGCGCGCAGGATCCTGCGTGACACCACGCTGGCGCAGGATGCGACGCAGGAAGCCCTGCTCGCTGCGTGGCGGAACCTGCCCACCCTGAGGGATCCAGACCGCTTCGAGGCGTGGGCCTATCGGCTCGTCGTGAACGCATGTCATGCCGAAGCGCGCCGCGAACGACGTCATCGCGGCAACCTGACGCTCCTGCCTCATGACGATCCGGTGGTTCCAGATTCGACCTCGCGCATCGCCATTCAGGACCAGCTCAATCGGGCGTTCGGTCAGCTCAGCGTTGAGCATCGGACCGTGGTCGTGCTGGTGCATTACCTGGGCCAGACGCCGTCGGAGGCGGCCGAGACGATGGGCACGCCCGTCGGCACAGCGCGCTCGCGCCTGCACTACGCCCTTGAACACCTCCGCTCGGCACTCGATGCCGATGCTCGGGTCGCTTCCAACCGAGGCACCGCATGACACACGACGACGAGTTCATCGGTCAGCTCGAGAACTACCTCGACGAATTCGAGGGGATGACCCCCTTGCCCGATGCGGTCCGCGATGCGATCCGAGCCGAGCTGCCAGGCACGAGACAAATCGGTCCGCTCTCGAGACCGAACAGAAACGGATCGCGGAGGCTCTTTCACATGAGCAGGAACATGCGCATCGGCCTGGCGGCAGCAGCTGTGGTGCTGGTCGCCATTGTCGGTATCAACCTCATTCCCCGCACAGATGTCGGACCGCCGATCACGGCGTCCCCGACG
>JBDTYC010000088.1:0-6678 GCA_040005815.1 Chloroflexota bacterium | reverse complement strand
GGATGAAGGCCGTGGTCATGAGCATCCCCATCGTCGCGACCGCCGTGCCGAAGATCCCGCCATTTGGGACATCGGGGAGCGCCTGCGTGCCGAGCCAGTGGCTGGCGAAGAGGGCGATGGCGATGGTGATGGCAGTCACCGCAGTCGTCTCGAAGCCGACCGCCACGCCTGAGATGATGTTCGTGGCCGGGCCTGTCTTGCTGGCCTCGGCGATCTCTTTCACCGGGCGCCAGTTGCCCGCGGTGTAGTACTGGGTGATGTATACGAACGCGACGCTGGTGGCAAGGCCAACGACCCCTGCGCCGAAGAACCAGACCCACGGCGGGATGCCGTTGGCTCCGGTCGTGCCCGGCGTCTGCATCATGATCGAGGTGGTGAGTGCCAATCCGCCGACCGACAGGATGGTGGTCACCCAGTAGCCGCGGTTCAACATGTTCATGGGGTCCTCATCCTCGCGCCCGCGGACGAAGAAGATGGCGACCATGGTGGCGAGCAGGCCAAAGGCGCGAATGACGAGGGGGAAGAAGATCCAGGCCTCGGGATGCGGCCAGCCGGCGGCCTGGGCGATCCGAAAGACGGCGACGCCCAGGATCATGGCGCCGATGTTCTCGGCGGCGGTTGACTCGAACAGGTCCGCGCCACGACCCGCGCAGTCCCCGACGTTGTCACCCACCAGGTCGGCCACCACGGCGGCATTGCGAGGGTCGTCCTCGGGGATGCCCGCCTCGACCTTTCCGACCAGGTCGGCGCCGACGTCGGCTGCCTTGGTGTAGATCCCGCCGCCCAGCTGGGCGAAGAGCGCCACGAAGCTCGCCCCGAAGCCGAAGCCGACGATCAGGAAGGGCGCCTGCTCAGGGGTTTCAAACCCGCCGTAAAGGGCGAAGATCGACCAGACGCCGAGCAGCGAGAGGGCGACCACCAGGAAGCCGGAGACCGCGCCTCCGCGCATCGCGACCTGCACCGCGCGCACCAGGCTGTTCCGTGCGGCGGCTGCCGTGCGCAGGTTCGACTTGACGCTGATGTACATGCCGATGATCCCCGACGCCATCGAGCACGCGGCGCCGACCAGGAAAGCGACGCCGGTCTTGATGCCGAGGTCCAGCCCGAAGACGCTGGTATCGGCAACCTCCTTGCCCTCCACCAGCGTGATCACCAGGCCGATGATCACCGCCCCGCCAAGGGCCAGCAGGCCGATGGTGCGGTATTGGCGCCGTATGAAGGCGACCGCGCCCTCGAAGATCGTGCCCGCGATCTCCTGCATCGCCTCGGTCCCGATATCCGACCGAAGTACGTCCCAGGCGAGGTAGAGCGCGAACGCAATCGCGGCAACGCCGGCGACTGGAATGACCCAGGTGATGGGATGGATGTCCATGAAACCTCCGAATTGGGCTGGGCGATTCGGTCGCTGCTGCTCAGGGCGCGCCCGGGTCGCTTGTCATGTCGTCTCGCACACGGAAACGCCGGCGGAAGGTCGCGTCAGCGCGTCCGCCAGCGATGCGGCGGTATGGTAGCCCGGCCCCTCGCGACGGGTCAACTTTCACGGCAGCCAGCGAGGCAGCCAGCCGTCGTTCGCCAGCTGTTGCGCGTGGCCGGTTGCCAGGTCGACCAGCCAGACGCCTCCGGGCTCTGCCTCGCCGACCACCATCGATCCCGGCTCCGGCGCGAAGGACACCGAGCTCGCTCCCCCGCCCGGAGCCACGACCATCGCTTCGCCGGCGTCGCTGAGGGTGTGCGTCACCCACAGGCTCCCGGCGTCGGCGTCGGACGCTTCAAGGCGGATGTATGCGTAGCGTCCGCCGGCGTCCACGGCCGGTCGCGCGGCGCCGTCCCCGAAGGCCGTGACCCGCACGGCGGTTGCGGAGCGGTCAATCAGCACGATGCGCAGCGCGGCCAGCTCAGCGGGCCCGAGCGAGGCCGACGCGGGATCGAGGACGGCCACAGCTGAGTGCGGCTGGTAGTGCGCATCGACTCGCGACCCGGCGCCAAGGCCGGCGAGCAGGATGCCGCTGCTGTCGGGGAGCCAGATCGGCGCCGAGAGCGCGCTGAAGCCCGCGGATGCGAGCTTCTGGAGCTCGAGGTCGAGGATCGCGACCCGCCCGGCCCCATCGATGTAGGCGACCGCGGTCCCGTCCGGCGACATGCGGGGAGCGCGCAGCAGAGCAGCCGGCGTGGGCTCGCCCGCCGACGGTGAGGCTGATGCCGCCGACGGCAGCTCGATGCGCCGCGGGTCGCTGCCGTCGGCGTTGCGCTGCCACAGCCCCAGTCCGGATCCGAGCAGAGGATCGGCGCGACCAAAGGAGATGAGCGATCCGTCGGGCGAGAAGGCTGCGTCGAACTCGACCACCGCAGGGTCCGTCAGGAGGCGACGAGCGATGCCGTCGGCCCGCTGCCAGATGATGGCGGCACCGTCACCGACGATGAATGCCCGGCCGTCTGGCGATACCGCGTAGCTCGTCGCCGGCGACAGCTCCGCGGAGAGCTGGCGCTGGTTCGAGCCATCGGGGTTCATCGCCCACAGGTTCGCGATCCCCGCCCGGTCCGAGAGGAAGACAACCTGGTTCGAGAGGGTCATCGTGGGCGCTCCCGTCGTGAAGGTCCACGACACCCAGGCGGGCATCCCCGCCCCATCGGCGCCGAGGAGCCCGGGCCTGAGCGTGACCTCGTAGGTCGTGTTCGGGTCGAGCGGCCCGGATGGCTGGAATCGCAGGATTCGCGGCGCTGGGTCGCGCAGCCCCGCCGCGCCCGGTGCGGCGACCACGTCGAGGGATCCCGCGACCGCCGGCTCGATCGTCAGCATCTCGTCGTCGACGCTCTCCACGTCAAGCGCCTGGTCGAGGACCAGCGCGATCGGGGAGAAGATCGAGATGCCGGCCACGCCGTCGCGGGGGATGAGCGCCTCAACCGTGAGGCCGGGGGCGACAGCGCGGAAGGAGAGGATGACGGGACGCTCGAGCGCAGTCCCCGTCTGGTCCCGCGCCCCCGACCCGATCGTCAGCGTGTAGCGGCGACCTGGCTCCCACGGCGCGTCGGGCACGATCGTGAGCTGCTCCCGCCTCCAGCGCATGGCGACCTCAGTCGAGGGCGAGACGCGAATCGCCCCCTCGACCGAGGCCGTGTCCATCAGGGTGGAGAAGGTGAGGACGATTGGCGCATCGATGGGGACCTCCTCGGCGGCATCCATCGGCTCCGAGGCCACGACCTGCGGATTGCCGACCGTCTCGAATTCGAACCGCTCCGGCGTGCCGGTCATCGCGTTTCCGACGCGATCAAGCACGCCTGGCTGAACAGTGACTTCGAACGATGTGCGCAACGGGAGCCGGGCGGCCGGGGTGAAGGTGAGGCTCGTCGCGCTCCAGCTGAACGCGCCGTTAACCGACGGATTGATGGCGAACGCGGCTTCCGCTGACGCGCGCTGGACCGGCTCGGAGAAGTCGACCTCGACGCTGGTGGTGGTGAGCGCCTGCCCCTCGTCGCCGCTCAGGTGCTGCGTCAGCGTGATCGCCACCACGCTCGGGCCGCGGCCATCGACGGTCGAGGCGTAGTACAGGATGGCGCCCAGCACCGCGACCCCGATCGCGAGGACCACCACCGTACGGAGGGGCACGGCGCGCTTCGTCACTGAGCCCGCTATGCTACGCGCCGCCTGCCACGCCCTGATCTGACGGAGCCCGATGACTTACACCTCTCCGCCGACCCCCGGCTCTGACCAGCCGGCGGGCGGCGAGCCGGCCGCCCCTCATCGCAGGCTCGGATGCGCCCTCGAGATCGTCGAGACGCTCGTCCTGACCCTCGTCATCTACCTGGTCATCCACAACTTCGTGGCTCAGCCATTCGAGGTCGAGCAGGAGTCGATGATGCCCACCGTCAACCCCGGCGAATACGTCCTGATCGACAAGATCTCGCCGCGCTTCAACGACTACCAGCGCGGCGACATCGTCGTCTTCCAGCCCCCTGAGGGGTTCGGGCAGGGTGGCGTGCCGTTCATCAAGCGCGTCATCGGCATCCCCGGCGACGTCGTCAGCATCGAGAACGGTCGGGTCTTCGTCCAGCAACCCGGTGGCAGTCCGGTTGGCATCGAGGAGCCTTACGTCGTGCGCTCGATCCAGGGAGGGGCAGCCCCGACGCTGCCGAAGGACGCCGAGGGGACGAGCACCTGGACCGTCCCCGCCGGCAGCTATTTCGTGATGGGCGACAACCGGCCGTACAGCCAGGACTCGCGGTTCTTCGGCGTCGTCGACCGCAAGCTGATCGTGGGCCGCGCCTGGCTGCGCTACTTCCCCCTGGATCGGATGGGATTCGTCGAACACCCGATCTATGCCGGGCTCTCGACAGCCGCCTACGAGCGGGCAGGCTCCTCCGCCACGATCCAGCTGTCGATGGCGCGTCCGTAGTCGACGAGATCGCCCTCGTCGAACCACATCGCGAGCTCGGACGCAGCGGTCTCTAGCGCATCCGAGGCGTGGACCAGGTTGCGGAGCCCGCTGATTCCCAGGTCCCCGCGGATGGTCCCGGGCTCGGCCTCGTTTGGCATGGTGCGCCCCACCATCCGGCGGACGGTGGCGATGGCGTCGGGCCCTTCGAGCGCGACGGCGGCGACCGGCGCGGCGATGATGAACTCTACGAGCCCCTCGTAGAAATGCTTCCCGGCGTGGACGGCGTAGTGGCGTTCGGCGAGTTCGCGTGACACGTCGAGCATCCGCAGGCCAACCAACTTCAGGCCCTTCCGCTCGAAGCGGCCGATGATCTCGCCGACGAGGCCGCGCTGGACGCCATCCGGCTTGATCAGGACGAGGGTGCGTTCCATGCGGAAGTACGCTCCGTGCGGATGGTCAGGCGCGTGCTGCGCGGTCGAAGGCGACGGTTGCGTCTGCCTCATGACCCGCGGCGCGCAGGAGGTCGCCGTAGAGTAGCAGACGCTCCGCGGGGGCCTCCTCGCCGAGGGTCGCCTCGAGCATCACGGCGCCCTCCGGCCCGATTCGTGCGTCGAGCCTGAGCGCGGCAGCCAGCTGCCGATCACCGTCGTCCAGCTCCCCCGCCGCGAACGCGCGACGGGCGGCCTCGAGCCTCGCGTGCGCCGCGGCGGTGCGCTCGGGCGTGGGCGGGGCAGGCGTGTCGCCGAGGATCCCAGCGCCCTCGGACTTGCGGGCCGGAGAGCGAAAGCTCATTGGAGCTGGCCAGGTGATGCGGGTGGCCACGCCGCCGCGCAGCTTCCAGGCCTCGTCCACTCCAATCGTCGACACGACGCGCTCCGCCAGGCGCGCCGCGCGGTCCGGGTCGCCCGCAGCCGCCACCGCTTCGGCCTCGATCAGCATCACCAATGGGCGCCGCCGCTCCAGGCTGCTGCTGCGGATCCCCTCGATGGCGCTGCCGGCAGCCAGTGGCCGCCCCTGGCGCCAGAGCGCCTCGGCGAGCAGCGCTCGGGCCCCGTCGAGCTCCTCGAGGCCCCCTTTGTCAGCTGCCTCCAGCCCCGCGATGAAGCGCAGCAGGACGCCCTCGGCGAGGCCGTATAGCCCGGACCCCATCTGCGCGCGAGCCAGGGCAAGCTCACCGGGGATGAGGTCGACCACGTCAAGAGGAGCGTCCCAGCGCGGCGGGGGCGCCGGCGAGCGGCGGGTCATGGGTGCAGCATCCGCTCGAAGCTGAGGCGCGAGCGGAACGGGCCGAGCACCGCGAGGCGAGCGAGGTCGGGGCGGACGTACGCGCGCGCCACCCGCAGCATCTCCTCGACCGTCACCGCCTCCAGCCGCTCGATCACCTCGTCGACGGTGAGGATCCGCGGCAGGAGGCTCTCGCCCGTCCCGAGCCAGCTGGCCACCGCCCCCGTCTCCTCCATCCGCAGCTCGAGCCTGCCCCGTGTATAGGCTCGCGCCCGCTCGAGCTCCGCGCCACTGACCCGCTCCTGCACCACGCGCTCCAGCTGCTCCATGATCGCGGCAACCACGGCGGGGGCCTGGACGGGGTCGAATCCCGCGTGGACGCCGAAGGTCCCGCAATCGGCGTAGGTGGCGCCGAAGGTCGACACGTCGTAGGTCAGCGAGCGCCGCTCGCGCAGCTCGATGAAGAGGCGGCTGCTCATCCCGTCGCCGAGGACCGCGCCGAGCAGGTCGAGCGCCCATCGGTCCGGATGGTCACGCGCCACACCGGGCATGCCGATGCACAGGTTCCCCTGGGAGAGGCGCCGGAATGCGACCCGGACGGCGCCGGGCGGGGTGGGAGTCGGGGCCTTGAGCGCCGGCGGCAGATGGGTGGGCGCCGATCCGGACCCAGCGGCCTCGAACCAGCGCTCTGCCGTCTTGAGTACCTGGTCATGCTTGATCGCTCCCGCCGCGGCGAGCACCAGGTTCGGTGGCCGGTACCACCGCTCCCAGTGGCCGACCACCGTGTCGTGCCGAGCACGTCGCACGCTGCGCGGCGTCCCGGCGATCTCGCGGCCGAGGGGATGGCTGCCGAAGAGGAGCTCGTCGAAGAGGCTGAAGACATGGTCTCCGGGAGAGTCGACGTACATCCGGATCTCGTCGACGATGACCGGCTTCTCCCCAACGAGGTCCCGGCGGCGGAGGAGGGGCGACAGCACGAGATCGGCCACCACCTCGAGCGCGCGGGACGCGGCTTCGGCCGGAACCCGCGCGGTGTAGATCGTCAGCTCGCGATCGGTGGCGGCATTCACGCTGCCGCCGC
>JBDTYC010000087.1:0-6711 GCA_040005815.1 Chloroflexota bacterium | reverse complement strand
TCGCTCTGGAGGGCTTCCTCGGCGAAGTGGCAGGCGGCCTGGTGCTCGGTGGCGACCACCCGCAGCTCGGGATCGATCGTGCGGCATTGCTCGGGGCGGCCGAGCCGCTCGTACAGCCAGCAGCGCGTGTGGAAGCGACAGCCGTCCGGTGGATTGGCGGGCGACGGAACGTCGCCGGTCAGGATCACGCGCTTGCGTCGGCGCTCGGCCTTGGGGTCCGGGATCGGCACCGCCGAGAGGAGCGCGCGCGTGTAGGGATGGCCCGGCGTCTCGTAGATCGCCGGGGGCGGACCGACCTCGACCAGCTTGCCGAGGTACATGACCCCGACCCGGTCACTGATGTGGCGCACCACCGACAGGTCGTGGGCGATGAACAGGTAGGTGAGCCCGAACTTCTCGCGCAGCTCGACGAGGAGGTTCAGGACCTGCGCCTGGATGGAGACGTCGAGCGCGCTGATCGGCTCGTCGCAGACGATGAACTCCGGCTCCACCGCCAGCGAGCGCGCCACGCCGATGCGCTGCCGCTGTCCGCCGCTGAACTCGTGGGGGTAGCGGTTCGTGTAGTTCGGGTTGAGCCCCACCAGCCCCAGCAGCTCGCGCACCCGGTCGAGGCGGGCCTTGCCGCTGACCAGGTTGTGCGTCTCGAGCGGCTCGGAGATGATCGAGCCGACCGTCATGCGCGGGTTGAGGCTGCTGTAGGGGTCCTGGAAGATGATCTGCATCCGGCGACGCATCTTCCGCAGCTCGTTGCGTGAAAGGCTCATCAGGTCCTGGCCGTCGAAGAGGACCTTGCCGTCGGTGGGGTTGCGGAGGCGGATCACGGCGCGGCCCGTGGTGCTCTTGCCGCAGCCGGACTCGCCAACGAGGCCAAAGGTCTCGCCCTTGCGGATCTCGAAGCTGATGTCGTCGACCGCCCGCACCCTCCCGGACTCAGTCTGAAAGATGCCGCTCAGGATTGGGAAGTGGACCTTCAGGTGCTCGACCCTGACCAGGGCATCGGAGGACACCGGCGTTTCGGTGGGCATCGAGGGCATGGCGGTCACTTGATCCAGCCTCCCGGCTCGGTCCCGAAGCAACGCGCCAGGTGTCCCTCGCCCTCGCGCTCGCTCAGCATCGGCTCCTCGACTCGACACTTGTCGTGGACGTACTTGCAGCGCGGCGAGAAGCGGCACTCGGCCCCCGGATTGATGAGGTCTGGCGGCAGGCCCTCGATGGTCCGTAGCCGCGCGCCCTTCTGCTCGTCCATGCGCGGCAGGGAGTCCAGCAGGCCCCACGAGTAGGGCATCTTGGGCTGCTCGAAGATGTCGTCGACCATCCCGGTCTCGACGATGCGTCCGGCGTACATCACGTTGATCCGGTTGCACATGCCGGCCGCGATCCCCAGGTCGTGCGTGATCAGGATGACCGCCGTCCCGAACTCCTCGGAGAGCGAGCGGATCAGGTCGAGGATCTGGGCCTGAATCGTGACGTCGAGCGCGGTGGTCGGCTCGTCAGCAAGGAGGAGCATGGGATCGCAGGCCAGTGCGATGGCGATCATCACGCGCTGCCGCATGCCGCCGCTGAACTGGTGCGGGTAGTCGCCCATCCGCTCCTTGGCTCGTGGGATGCCGACCTTGGCCAGCAGCTCGGAGGCCCGGTCGTCGGATGCCGTGCGCGACAGGCCCAGGTGCAGGCGCGCCGACTCGGCGATCTGGAAGCCGATCGGCAGGGTCGGGTTCAGGCTCGTCATCGGGTCCTGGAAAATGAACCCGATCTTCCGGCCGCGCAGGAGCCGCATCTCCTCCGAGGAGAGCTTCATGATGTCGATCCCATCGAAGATGATCTCGCCGCTGACGATCTTGCCCGGCGGACTGGCGACCAGCCGGGTCAGCGACAGTGCCGTGACGCTCTTGCCGCATCCCGACTCGCCGACGAGCCCAAGGGTCTCGCCGTACTCCAGCTCGAAGCTGACGTCGTCGACGGCATGAACCACCCCGTCACGGGTGAAGAACTGCGTGGACAGGTTACGAACCTCCAGCAGCTTGCGCGCGTGGTGGCTGGTGTCGGCCAGCCGCTCGGCGAGCAGCCGGCCCTCCTCGGTCTCCAGGGTGATGTTGCTGGGCAGCTCGGCAACGCTGGGGCTGCCCGCCCCCCCGCTCTCCTCCGAGACGGTCAAGTTACTGCTTCCCCTTGAGCTTCGGGTCGAGCGCATCCCGCAGGCCGTCGCCAAGGAAGGTGAAGCTGAGCAGCGCGAGGGCGATGATCAGCGCCGGGAAGATGACCAGGTGTGGCTCCGAGCGCAGGTACTGCTGTCCATCGACCACCAACTTCCCCCAGCTCGCCTTGGGCGGCTGCGCACCAATCCCGAGATAGGCGAGCGTCGCCTCCGCCAGGATAGCGCCGGGGATGCCGAGCGTGACGGCCACGATCATGGGGCCCAGCGCGTTCGGGAGCAGGTGGCGGGTGATGATCTTGAAGTCAGTGACCCCGATCGCCCGCGCCGCCTCGACGAATTCGGTTTCCTTCAGGCTGAGGAGCTGGCCTCGCACCAGGCGCGCCATCCCGACCCAGCTGACGATACCGATCGCCACGAAGACGAGGAGCACCCCGTCCATGGCCGATCCGATGAAGGTGTCGCGGAATGTGACGGTGAGCAGGATGATGAAGAGCAGGTCCGGGAAGGCGTAGATCACGTCGGTGAAGCGCATCAGGATCGCGTCGGTCTTGCCGCCGTACCAGGCCGCCGCGGCGCCGATCGGCAGGCCGATCAGCAGCACGACCGCCTGGACCACGAGCGCCACCGTCATGCTGATCTGGGCGCCGTCCATCATCCGGCTGAGGAGGTCGCGACCCAGGTCATCGGTGCCCAACAGGAAGCCGCCGGTGAACGGGCCGAGCGGCTTGTTGTGGTTGGCGACCAACTCCTTGAGGTGCTGCTGCTGGTACGGGTAGGGCGCGACCAGCGGCCCGAAGATGAGGAGGAAGAGGAGGCCGAGCACGATCACCCCGCCGACGATCGCCAGGCGGTTGCGGATCAGGCGGCGGAAGGCGTCGCCCCAGAGGCTCGAGGAGTACTCCTTCGCGGCGGCCGGGCGCTCGAGAGCGCCAGTCCGGTTAGCCATCGCCTGCGCGCCTCCTAGCTGTAGCGAATGCGGGGATCGATGTACGCGTAGAGCACGTCGACCACCAGGTTCAGGACAGCGATCGAGGCAGCGTACAGCATGGTCATCGCCATGATCACGCCGTAGTCACGCTGGCCGATGCTGATCACGTAGTAGCGTCCAATGCCCGGCACGCTGAAGATCGTCTCGATGATGAACGAGCCGGTGATCAGGAAGGCAAGCAGCGGCCCGAGGATCGTGACGACCGGGATCAGCGCGTTGCGGATCATATGGATGACCACGATCGTGCCCTCCTTGAGGCCCTTGCTCTGGGCGGTGCGCACGTAGTCCTTGCGCGTCACCTCGAGCATGCTGGCCCGCGTGAAGCGGCTGATCTGCGCGATCGGGAAGAGGGCCAGCGCCACGGTCGGCAGGACCATCGCGCCCGGCTTGGCCCATCCGTCCCAGCCATGGGTCGGGAACCAGCGCAGGACGACGCTGAAGAAGACGAGGAGCAGGACGGACGCCACGAAGGAGGGCGTGGCGATGCCGATGACCGAGATGAAGGTGGCGATGTAGTCGGGCACCTTGTTATGGCGTAACGCCCCGATCACCCCCAGCGGGATGCCGACGAGGATCGAGAGGAAGAAGGCCATCACCCCCAGGTGCACGGTCGTCCCGATCCCGTCCCCGACAATGTCGTTGACGGTGCGCTCGCTGTACTTGTAGGACGGGCCGAGGTCCCCCGTGATGAGCTTGCCCACCCACTTGAGGTACTGGACCGGGACCGGATCGCTCAGGCCGTACTTGATGTTCAGGGCCCTGACGGTCGTCGGCAGCAGGTGCTTCTCACGCGCCCACGGCCCGCCGGGGGCGAGGTGCATCATCGTGAAGGTGATGACCGACACGAAGAAGAGGACTGGAATGATCCATAGCACGCGCCGAATGATGTAGCCGATCACGACCCGTCTCCTTGGTGCGGTCAACCATCACGTGGAATCCGACGGCCCAATGACATCAAGCAGTTCAGGGCCGCTTCTTGCCTTGGGCCGTCGGGCGGGCCGGCTGACCGGTCCGCCCGACGTGCTACGTACGTTCGCGAACTGCGAACGCTTCAGTTTACTGGTGGGCGGCGATGCTCGTCCAAGCGTAGAAGAGCTCGCCGGCGTTGCTGTCCTGCGCTGTCAGGACCAGGTTCTGGATCCACGGCTTCACCAGGGTGAACCGGGCACTGAAGGTCTGGGGGATGATCGGAGCGTCCGCCATCACCATCTCCTGGGCCTGGTTGTACAGCGGGACCTGGTCCGCGAGGTCCGGGGTCGCCGCAGCCTGCTCCAGCAGCGCGTCAACAGCCGGGTTGCAGTAACCCATGTTGTTGTTGCCGCTGGTGCATGAGATCAGGTCGGTCAGGAAGTTGTTCGGGTGCGGGTAGTCCGCGCCCCATCCAAGACGGAAGATGTCGAACGGATCCTGTGTCAGACGGTCGAGGTACGCCCCGAAGTCGCCCATCGAGGTCAGCTTGACCTGGATCCCGAAGACGGTTCGCCACTGCTCCTGGAAGTAGACCGCGAGGTCCTCGTTGTTGCCGGCCACGTTGTAGCCGAGCTCCAGGTTGAGGGCATCCGCGGTGGTTCCGAGCGCTGCCACGGCGGAGTCGAAGTCCGTCTTGGCCTGGGTAGCGTCGAACTTGATGAACTGGTCATCCTGGTGGCCGGGCATCCCGGGTGGCACCAAGCTGTAGGCGACCGTTCCGATCCCGGAGAAGATCGTCGCCAGCATCGTGTCCTTGTCCAGGGCCTCGTTGAAGGCCTTGCGCAGGAGCACGCTCTTGGTGAACGGACCAGTCGGGTTCTTCAGGTCAAAGCCGAAGTACGCGATCGAGAGGACGTCGCCTTCGCGGATCTGCCCGCTGAGCAACGGGTCCTCCTTGACGCGGTTGACCTCTGCCCTCGGCACGCCCGTGACGTCCAGCTCATCGGCCTCGTAGGCAGCCAGGCTGGCGGTCGGGTCGTTGATCATGGCCAGGTCGATCTCGGCGATCGTGACCGGCTCGCCGTTCCACTCGGGGTTCGGGACCAGCTTGATGTTCGAGTTGTGGCGCCATTCGCTGATCATCATCGGGCCGGAGCTGACGTAGGTGTCAGCCTCGGCGTAGTCGAAGTCGGCCTTCTCCGGAGCGGAGTACCAGCCTGCCGCGATGTAGACGAAGTAGGAAGCGGCGCGCTTCAGGGTGACGACAAAGGTCTTGTCATCAGGGGCGGCCACGCCGAGCTGATCGAGATCCGCGTCGCTCATCTTGGTCGGGTCGAGGGCCTGGATCTCCTCCCAGCCTGCGACCGGCTCGAGGGAGTAGGAGTACGACGCGGCGATGCGCGGGTCGGCCAGGCGCTTGTAGCTGGTCACAAAGTCAGCGGCGATGATCGGTTCACCGTTGCTGTACTTGTGCTCGCCGAGGTGGAAGGTGATCTCCTTGCCATCCGCGGCGACGTCCCAGGTTTCGGCCAGGCCAGGCACGATCTCAAGGTCGGCGTTGTAGTAGGCAAGTGGCAGGGTGATCGAGCGCAGGACCTGGATCGAGATGCTGTCATCTGCCTGCGTCGGGTCGAGGTGCGGGGGCTCCTGGCTCATGTTCACCCGGAGCACCTGGTCCGCAGCCGCGGCGGGGCTCCCCGACGCGCCGCCGCTGGAGCCGGGCTCCTGGCTGGTCGTGCTGCCGGGGGTGCAGGCTGCCAGAACCAGTCCTACGGCAACGATGCCACCCATAAACTTCTTGAAATACATAGACGTTGTTCCTTTCGCCTTACTTGGCGTCGGTTGAACAAGCCGCGCTTCGCGGCTGATCAGGCCGACCGCCATGAGCTCGAGTCATCGAAGCTCGCGGCGACCCGTCGCTTCACGACTGTCGTTGCGATCTTCGCGGGATCGACCTCCTCTCCTCCTTCGCCTGCCATTCCGCTGACAAACAGTTCCAATTCGTTTGAGCCCGCCGGTGAAGGGGGCTGGGCACGGCCCAGCGGCAGCCGCCATCGGCAAAGCCGGGCCAATCATCATCCTTGACGCAACATTGCGTCAAGGAACCACAACCGGTCACTCCTAATACCCGTCCCCGGCTCGCGGGGTTCATGCGCGCGAGGGCTACTCCAAGAATTCTGAGAATGGCCCGGCGCGGGAGACGCGGGTCACGTCGTCGGCCGCCTTGGCGAGCGCCCCGTGCGACTGCGGTGCCGGCGGCGGCCCAACCCGGGCGGCCAGCCACCAGGGCATCTCCCATGCCGGCTCCATGATGGGGATTCGCTGAAACGTGGAGGGATTGCGCTGCTGGATCGGGGCGGGACGCTCAGAGTCCTGCGTCACCGCCACCGCGAAGATCATCAGGGACATGGCCGCCGCGGCCGGGGCGAGCCGGATCCAGCGCCACGCCGACAGCCCCTTCCGCGGCGCATCGGCGGCGAGCGCTCGCCCCCGTACCACGTCCCAGCTGTGCGGCGATGGCGAGGCGTCAGAAACGCGAGCCCGGAGGGCGTTGCGCAACTGCACCACCAGCGCCCAGTCGAGGCCAACCTCGGTGCGACAGGCCGGGCACGACTGGAGGTGCGCGAGGTGCGGCTCCGAGCTGAGGTCGAGCTCCTCG
>JBDTYC010000086.1:0-6727 GCA_040005815.1 Chloroflexota bacterium | reverse complement strand
GTTCGCGGGTCGTCGATGCCGTACTGCTCGACCAGGCCACGGATCTTCTCCGTCGCGACCTCGGGCACCTGCCCCTCGTAGGCGTACAGGGCCGCGATGCCGGCAGCGATCGGGCCATCCGAGACGGCGGACCAGTACGAGTCGAGGAGGGCGCGCGTGCCCTCGTTGGCCGCAGCGGAACGCACGGATCCCCGCTCGACGCCGATCCCCTCGCCGAAGCGCAGCCACAGCTCGGCGTGGTTGACCTCGCCGTGCTCCTCGTCCCAGAGGTTGTCGAGGAGGGACTGGCGCACTTCGGGCTTGTCCGACCGGGTGTGCAGCGCCGATAGCAACCGCGGGAAGGTCGACTCGAAGGCGTAGTACTGGCGCGCGTATTCCTGGAGCTCCGCGCGGGTGAGCTCTCCAGCCTTCCACTTCGTGTAGAAGGGGTGCTTCAGCAGGTGGCGCTCGGCGATAAGCGCGTCGATTCGCTCCAAGAGATCCATGCGCGAAAGGCCCTCCATCCGGTTGCGGCGACTGCTCGGGGAGCCACCTGTGCGAAGGATAGCCCGATGCGCGGGCGACCGCGCAGGCGCTCACTCGTTCGCCGAACGGTGCGTGCCGGCCAATCGATGGTCGGCCACATCCTCCGCGACCCGTTGGCTGCGCAGATCACCGGAAACGGCCAAGCCAAACGCGTCTCGATCCAAGGCGAGCGCCTCGACCGACCCAATCGCCACCACTGAGGCGGTGCGCGGCACGTTGCGCACCAGCGCGATCTCGCCGAAGGAATCGCCGGGCCCAAGCGTCGGGCGGCTCTCCCCGTGGGAGGTGACGCTCGTGCGGCCGGACGCCAGGATGTAGAAGCGATCCCCCATATCTCCCTCGCGGATGATCGCGTCGCCGTCCGCGAACGAGACGTGCACGAGGTCGCCGGCGACCTGTTCCAGGATGGTCATCGGCAGCGGCGCGAGGATCGGGACGCCTCGCAGCAGCTCCAGTTCGCGCTCCGGGATGACGGCGTCGGCATCGGACTGGGCGATCCAGCGCCAGGTCAGGACCGCCAGCGTGGGGAGGATCAGCCCAGTCGCGATCAGCGCACCGCGGATACCGAAGACCGCGAGCAGAAGCGGTGCCAACGCCGAACCGATCCCGGTGCCGAGCATCACCCCGGACTCGAACACGCCGAAAACCCGCCCGCGCACTGCGTTCGGCACGTTGCGCTGCATGATCGTGAAACCGGCGATATCCAGCACCGCGTTACCCAGCCCAAGGATCGCCAGGAAGAGGAGAGCTGCGGGGGCGATCGGGACGACCCCCATCAGCAGGATGGGCGTTCCCCACAGCACGAGCCCGATCGCGAAGGGCAGTGCCATCTTCCGTCGGCTAACGAGAGAGACGGTCGCCAGGACGCCGATGAAGCCGCCTGCGCCCATCGCCGAGTTCAGATAGCCCACGCCCTGCTCGCCAAGGCCCAGCAGCTCGACGGCAGCCACGACCAGCAGCACGTTCAGGAGGCCGCGGACGATGATCTGCGCCCAGAAGAGGCCCACCACCAGGCCCGCACGTGGGTGATGCACCAACGCGCTGAGTCCCCCGAAGAAGGTGTCCATCAGCCCAACGTGGACGACTTCGCGACGCAGGGCCTGTGGCGCGGTGATCCCGCTCACGCTCAACGCGGCCGTGGCGAAGATGAGGGCGGGCACCGTGAAGCCCCATCCGGCCGAGGCGTAGGCCACCAGCAGCCCGCCCAGTGCCGGGCCGACAAGCGTGCCGATCCCCTCGAACGTGCTCGAAGCCACGTTCGTCGCCACCAGCTCCTCGGGCGATCGGGCCAGCGCGGGCATGAGGGGCATGTGCGTCGGCCGGTGCAGCACGGCGAGGAGGCCGTCGAGCGGGGCGATCGCGTAGACGACCAGCGGCGGCAGGCCGCCGACGATGGCCAGCGCCGCAATCCCTACCAGCGCGGCTCGACCCGTGTGGATCGCCAGCAGGACCCGATGGCGTGGCAGCCGATCGGTGATCGTCGACAGCGCCGGCGAGAGGAGTGCCGCCGGCAACGTACGCGCCAGTCCCAGCACGCCGACCGCAACGACACCGCTGGTCTGGTAGGCGTACACCCAGAGCGCCACCAACCACGACCAGTCGGCCGCGTACCCGAGCATCCATGCCACCAGGGCGCGCCGAATGTCGGGGTTGACGAGGACGCGCCGCAGCGCCTCGGTGGCGGTCGCGAGGCGGCGAATCATCTCCGCGGGAGGATACGCCGGGTCAGGGACCTCTAGACGTCAGCGAAGATAGCCATCTCCGTCATCGAGTTGAGGTCGCCCTCGATCACCTCGCGGTCAGCGGGATCCGCGATCGCTGCGACCGCCTCCTGCGCTCGAGCCAGCCAGGTGCGCGCCTCGTCCGCGTTTCCCGCCACGGCGGACGCGCGGGTGAGCGCCTCGTAGGCGGCGGCCATGACCCAGTCGCCCAGGTCGGCCTGCTCGCAGATCGCCAGCGAGGCCTTGGCGTGATGCAGGGCGGGCTCGCCGCGACCCAGCACGGAATAGACCCGCGAGCACTGCCACTCCCCCACGGCCAGCTGCTGGTCCCCGCTCAGCTCCCCAGCCTGTGACCAGTGCCAACGGGAAGCGTGGGCAGCGTGGACCATCTGGTCGGCCTGCTCCGGCGTGCGGTCCTCGGCATCGAGCATCTCCCAGACGGCATTGAAGAGGGCCACGCCCTCCGCGCGATGCTGCTCGGGGTCGAGAATGGTCGGCTCGTGGCCGTGGTGATGACCCTCGTGGTCGTGCTCGGCTTCCGGCTCGTCGATGTACTGCAGTGGCTCGGGCACGCCGTGGTCGTGTTCGCGAGGTTCGTTGCTCATGCGCGAAGCGTAGCGCTCACGGTCGCATGAGCGGGGCGAGGATCCCGACCAGTTGCTCGCGATGCGGTGAGCCGCGGTACTCGTTCAGCTCGTCGGGGTCGAGGAGGTGCTCCTCCACCTTGCCGTCGATCCGGCAATAGACCGCCGGGTAGATGCTCGAGTCGGGGTTCGGCTCCAACGTGACAGCGACCGCATCGGGTCCCTCGGCGTCAATGAAATCTGCGAGGGGCCAGATTCCCTCGTCGCGCCAGCCCTCGTCCGAGACCGATGCCACCTGCGCGAGATAGGAGCGCTGGTTCCACAGCTCCGGCGCCAGCGTCAGCTGCTCGAGCAGGAAGGGCACGACGGCATGTGCGTCGAGAGGAGGGCGTGGCAGGTCCATGTCGAAGCGCGTCCGGGCGAGGTGCCGCGCCAGAACTCGGGCGTTGTATCGGTAGCCGTGCATCGCCCCTGAGTTGGCCGGGATGCCGTGCTTCTTCAGCCCGGCCGCTGCCTGGGTGATCGTTCCAGCGAAGAAAATGCCCGGCACGGTGGCCGATTCCCAGAGGGGCGTGAGTGCCGGCATCTTGCCCTGCGCGAAGGTGGCCACGCCCAGGGCGGGCAGATCACGCATCGGCACCGCGAAGCCGGTGGTCGCGATCGCGGCGTCCGCCTCGTAGTTCAGCTCACGGCCATCGCTCGTGCGGCTCAGCTTTACTCGGAAGCCATCCCCGGACCGCTCGATTCGCTCGATCTTCACGTCGAGCAGGAAGACGCCGTTGTGGAGCATCGCGTCCTCGTAGGGTTGGACGTATCGGGCCCGCACTCCCGCCAGGGAATGCTCGATGACCGATAGCGTGGCCGGCCGCGGCGAGGCCAGCACCAGCTGCGTCGCCCAGGGGAGGAGCGCAGTGGCGATCTCAAAGGCGCTGTTCTGCTTGCCGACCACGAAGACCCGCTTCCCCGCGTACGACTCGGCGGGGCCCGCCTCGACGTAGTGCGGAACGTCCTCGAGACCGGGGGTTGGTGGCTTCCAGGGCTCTGCCATGCCGACGGCGAAGACGGCGATGCCGCAGGTGTAGTCCCCGTCCGGAGTCGAGAGAACGAACCGTCCGTCATCGGTCCGGCTCGTGGATTGCCACTGGCACCCATGGCGAATCTGGAGGTTCGCGCGCGCGACGAAGGTGGCCAGGTTCTCCTCCATCTCCGCCCGACTCGGGAAGGAGGAGCTGCCGTCCATGAGGGCCGGCATGATCGAGCGCAGCGACTGGTCCTCGCTGATGATGCTGTTCCAGTCGTACCACTCGAGGTTCCGACCCGACGGATCTCCCAGCGCGAAAGGCTTGGTCCAGCTCAGGAGGCGCTGGTAGATCGGGAGCCTGCGGAACATGCCGCCGGGCGTCGCTTCGCCGGAGATTGTGGCGTGCGCGATGCCGAGGTGATCGAGCTCGTGGCTGAACTGGATTGCGCCGGGTCCGCTGCCCACGACCACGACCGGGTACTCGCCCGGCGGAAAGGGCTTGAGGGTTGCCGTCGCGCGCGGCACGGCGCCTACTCCGAACGCTGGTTGGCGGCGCTGAGGCGCCGAGCCATGGCCACCAGCATGCGGTACATGACGCTCGGGTACTTGTCCAGGAAGCCCTGCAGGTCCGGGCCGGCGAGCATGAGGCAGCGCAGCGGAGTAACGGCGATCACGTCCGCGGTCGGCGCCGTGCCCAGGAGGAGTGACATCTCCCCGAAGAAGTCACCTCGGCCGATGCTGGCACGCTCCTCCCCGTCAATCTTCACCGATGCCTCACCGTCGACTACGACATAGAAGTTCGAGCCGCTGATGCCCTGGCGCAGGATCCGCTGTCCAGCGGCAAAGGTCGTCTCATCGAAGGTGTGGCTGATGGCCTCCAGCTGCGGCCCGCCGAGGTCGGCGAAGAGGCTCAGGGACGAGATGAGCTCGAGCGCATCGTCCGGCATGGCAGCCATGGTAGCCGCCTCCAATTGAGGGCGCCTGTAATGCGGTCCAGTGCCCCGGATGCGTCCCTGAAACGTCAGGCGAGTATCGTTCCCGCATGACCTTCCGACGAGGCACGCGCCTCGATCCCGGCCAGGTCCGGGACATGCGGGGCGGCGGCGGCATGGTGGCCGCCGGTGGCGGCCTCGGCGGGATCGTGGTGCTCATCGCCGTTCTGCTGCTGGGCGGCTCGCCGCAGGACGCGGCGACCCTGACCGGGATTCTCGACAAGACCACCGTCGGCAATGCATCGCCGAACGACCTCAGCCAGGAATGCCAGACCGATGTCGACGCCAACTCGCGCGAGGACTGCCGGATCATCGGCTACGTGAACAGCATTCAGGCGTACTGGGGGACGGCTGTCGACCGCTACACGCTCGCCCCCACCACCTTCTTCACCGATTCGTTTAACACCGGCTGTGGGCAGGCCACGAGTGCGGTCGGTCCCTTCTACTGCCCCGAGGACGACACTGTCTACATCGACCTTGGCTTCTTCGACATGCTGCAATCCCAGTTCGGCGCGGAGGGGGGTCCGTTCGCCGAGGCCTATGTGATCGCCCACGAATATGGCCACCACGTTCAGGACCTGCTCGGGGTGCTTCAGGCAGGCGGTGGCGGGACCGGCGAGGAGAGCCGCTCGGTACGGACCGAGCTGCAGGCCGACTGTTACGCGGGTGTCTGGGCCAGCCATGCGGTCGACACCGGGTACCTGAACCCGATCACCGCCGATCAGCTGGGACAGGCGATCGACGCGGCCCAAGCCGTCGGCGACGATCGCATTCAGGCGAAGACGCAGGGCCAGGTCACGCCCGAGACCTGGACCCACGGATCGGCGGCGCAGCGCGTCCAGTGGTTCCAGACCGGGTACGGGGGCGGCAACGCGAGCGACTGCGACACCTTCAACGCGACCCTGTAGGTAGGCCACGCCGTAGGCCTACCGAGCGTGTACCGTTCCGCCCATGACCGCGCTGATTGGCAAGGCCGCTCCTCCCGGTTCGACCATCGGCATCGTCACGCCCGGCTCGCCCGCGGAGACCCGCGCCGAGGTGCAGCGCGCCCTGGCCTGGTGGAAGGCACAGGGCTACGAGGCGCGCCCCATGCCGCACGCGCTCGATGTGGATGACTGGCACGCCGGCACGCCCGAGGCGCGGGCGAGCGACATCCAGCAGGCCTTCGCCGACCCGGAGATCCACGCCATCCAGACCATGCGCGGCGGGTACGGCTCGGCGCAGGTCGTGCCGCTCCTCGACCTCGACGCCATCGCGGCAAGCCCCAAGGCCTTCATCGGCATCTCGGACATCACCGCGTTGCATGTCGCGTTCAACAAGAAAGGGATCGCCACCTTCTATGGCCCGAGCCTGACGATGGTAGGGGGCCCCAGCCCATCGGCCTTCAACACCGAGCGGATGCTCGGCGTGCTGGCCGGCAACACCATCGGCCTGGTGCCACCCGATGAGGATCGGCTCACGGTCTTCTCTGTCGCCCCGGGTAAGGCGACGGGCCGGCTGATCGGCGGCTGCCTGGTGGACCTGATCTACACCATCGGCACCCCGTGGGAGATTGACCTCGACGGCGCAATCTTCTTCCTCGAGGAGACCGGCATCGCCCCAATCCGCCTGGACCGCGCGCTGCTGTACCTGGAGCAGGCCGGCAAGCTGCGCGGCGTGCGCGGGATAATGGTCGGCGAACTGGCCGGCAGCGAGTGGTACGAGTGGCAGTCGTCGCCACGCTCCAAGACGATCGAGGACGTGCTCATAGGGCGGTTGGGCCACCTCGGCATTCCGGTCCTTTACAACCTGCCGCTCGGTCACGGCGCGACGCTTTCGACCCTCCCCCTGGGGGTGCAGGCCACCGTGGACGCCGATGCCGGGACCCTCACCATCGACGAGCCC
>JBDTYC010000085.1:0-6823 GCA_040005815.1 Chloroflexota bacterium | reverse complement strand
CGGGGGTGACGGAGCACTCGGACTTCCGGGACGACCCCTTCGCGCGGCTGCGTCGCACGCTGGCCGCGACGTATGCGGTCGTCTTCGGCACGACGCCGCGCGCGGATCGGGCAATCCGCCGGATGAATGCGATCCACGCCACGGTCGAGGGCCTTGTGCCCGAGTCCGGGGAGGCGTACCGGGCGCTGGACCCGGCCCTGCTGTTGTGGGTGCACGCCACCCTCGTGGACACAGCGATCCGGGTCTACGACCGCTTTGTCTCGCCACTCTCCGAGCTGGAGGCGGAGTCGTACTACGCCGAGGCATCCCTGATCGCACATCGGCTCGGCATCCCCGAGGCGGCGCTCCCACGAACGCTCGCGGACCTGCGCGCCGAGATGGAACGGCTCATCCTCGACGGCGAGGTGCGGGTCACTCCTACGGCTCGCAACCTCGCGCTCGCGGTCCTCTACCCGACCCGCTTCCCGCCGCGGCCGGTCTGGGACCTTGCCCACCTCGTCTCGATGTCGGTGCTGCCCTCCGAGATCCGACGCGGGTACGGGATCGGCTGGTCGCCCGGGCGAGAGCGCGGCGTCGAGCTCCTCGCGGCGGCGTCTCGGCGGCTGCTGCCGCTCGTGCCGGACCCGCTGCGCCACGTCCCGGCCGCACGATCGGCGGAACGCAGACTGGCGCGCGCCAGCGCTCGATGGTGACTCGACCCAGCCGGCTCGGTATCATGCCGGCAGCCCTTCCCGGCCCTGACAGAAACCGCCGTGGCGGCATGGTTCGAGGACCTCGTTGAACCGATTCGCGAAGCTCGCCGTCGCCGCCGCGGTCGCCACCTACGCGCTGATCGTGGTCGGCGGACTGGTGCGCGCCACCGATTCCGGACTCGGCTGCCCCGATTGGCCAGGCTGCTTCGGCAGCTGGATCCCGCCGCTCGAGCTCCATGCCTGGATCGAGCACAGCCACCGGCTCCTGGCAGAGCTGGCCGTTGGTCCGCTGGTCGCGGCGGTCGGCCTGATCACGATCTTCAGCCGGCGCCGCGAGGACCGCATGCTGCTGGTGGCGGTCATCGGCGCGGGCGTGCTGGTCATCATTCAGGCGATCCTCGGGGGCCAGGTCGTGATCCAGCAGCTGCGCGCCGAGCTCGTGACCGCCCATCTCGCGATGGCGCTCACGGTGCTGGCGTTGACGATCCTGATCGCGGACCGCGCCACGAATGGACCGCTGCCAGACCGCGTTTCCGGGCTGCCGAGTGGACTCGTCATCGCGACGGGAGCGGCAGTCTTCGCCCAGATGCTGCTGGGATCCTGGGTGGCCGGGACCGGGTCCGGCCTGGCGTTCCCTGACTTCCCGCTCATGCATGGCGGCCTGTGGCCATCCACCCTGGCCAGCGCGGAGCTGATTCAGCTCGGGCATCGGCTGCTGGCGGTGATCGTCGCGGTGCTGGTCGTCTGGGCGGCATGGCGCGTCCGGCAGTCGGTCGTGGAGGCCGGGACGCGACGGCTCGCCGCCCTCGCTGCCGTTCTCGTCCTCGTCCAGGTCGTGCTGGGGGCGGCCAACGTCTGGTCGCGACTATCGGCGTTGTTCGTGGTGCCCCACCTCGCGGTCGGAGCCGCCCTGTGGGCCACGCTCGTGCTGCTCTACCTCGCACTGCGCCGCTCACGGTTGGCTGAGGCCGCCTCGGCTGCGAGCATGCCGTCCTCGAACGTGGGGGAGTCGATCCGCGCCTACTTCGCGCTCACCAAGCCACGCATCATCGAGCTGCTCTTGGTGACCACCGTCCCGACCATGGTGCTCGCCCAGCGCGGCATCCCCTCCGTGTGGCTGATGACGGCGGTCGTCTTCGGCGGCTCGCTGGCTGCCGGCGGCGCCAACACCATCAACATGTACCTCGACCGCGACATCGACGACCTGATGCGTCGCACCCGCCACCGGCCGCTGCCGCGCCATGCAGTCGCTCCGGAGCGCGCCCTGGCCTTCGGAATTGCCCTGAGCGCCCTCTCGTTCGTCTGGCTGACCGTGACCGTGAACCTGCTGTCGGCGCTCCTCGCGGCGAGCGCGATCGCGTTCTACGTCTTCGTCTACACGATGTGGCTGAAGCGCTCCACGCCGCAGAACATCGTCATCGGCGGGGCGGCCGGGTGCGTGCCGGTGCTGGTCGCCTGGGCTGCTGTGACCGGCACCGTAGGGGTGCCGGCGCTCGTCCTCTTCGCCATCGTCTTCTACTGGACGCCGCCGCACTTCTGGGCGCTGGCGCTCCGCTATCGGGGCGATTACGCCGCGGCGAATGTGCCGATGCTCCCGGTCGTGCGCGGCGAGGCGGAGACGGCGCGCCAGATCGTGATCTACACGATCCTCCTGGTCGTCGTCTCGCTGCTCCTCTTCCCCGCAGCCAGGATGGGACTCATCTACCTGGCCGCGGCGGTCGTCCTCGGCATCGGCTTCGTCTGGTATGCGCTGCGGGTCATGCGCGACACGACAGACGGCCGCGCCGCGATCCGCCTCTTCCGCTTCTCGATCACCTACCTGACCCTGCTCTTCGCAGCGGTCGCCGCCGATTCGCTGCTGCGGCTCGCCCCCGGCTGAGGTTCAGTCGGCCGGTGGTGGCATCCGCGCAAGCCGCGCGTCGTCGCGGGCATCGGCCCGGGCTGCACGGCGGTCCTCGTGGCGCACCCAGGCCGCCACCACCAGGCCCATCGCGAGCAGGAAGACGACGTCGCCACCGACCCACATCAGCATCCCGCCGACGTTCTGGTCGGCGATCGGCGTCGGACCCCAGTCGCGGAGATTGGTCAGGTAATGCTGGTATCGCGCCGTTGGTGCGCTCATCAGGGCGATCCCCAGGAACGAGTTCTGGGGCATCGCCAGGAAGAGGTAGAAGAGGCGCACCGGGTGGGGCAGTCGCCATCGGGCTGGGTCGGCGCCGATGACCGGCCACCAGAAGAGGACCGCTGCGCCCAGGAAGGTCAGATGCTGGATGTCGTGGAGCCAGGGGTTCTCGAGCGCCTGGTCGTAGAGCGAGCTGAAGTGCCAGCCCCAGTTGACCGCCGCGAAGAGGACCCACGCCAGCAGCGGGAACGAGATGACGCTCACCGCCCGGCTGTGGAGCACTGCCAGCAGCCCCTTCCGCACCAATGGCGACGCGGCGCGCAGCGCAAGCGTCGCGGGCGCCCCGAGCAGGAGCAGTGGGGCCGCGACCAGCTCCAGGAGCATGTGCTGGAGCATGTGCACGCTGAAGAGGGATCCCTCGTAGACCTCGATGGGTGAGATGAGGGCCACCGTCAGGGCCGCGAGGCCGGCGAAGAACGCCGCACTTCGCCACGTCGGATGGGGGTGGTCGGGGTGTCCCACAGACACCCGCCGGGCCAGGATCACCCAGCCGATGATCGCGATCCCCAGGCCGGCGACCACGATCGGCTCGAAGCGCCAGTCGAGCAGGAGGCTCGGAAAGCTGGGCGCAGGCGGCCGATCCCCGTGGGCCATGGCGCGGTCCGGGATGGCGAGGGCCAATACGGCGATGAGGAGAGCGGGACGCCAGCTGCGCATGACGATCGCATTCTCGCCGCCGCCGCGGCCGGGCGCTGTGTCATCGACCTCGTCGCACGGAACCCGTGCGACGCATCGCGCGTCCAACGCCCATGACACGAATCGCCCGACCGCTGGCGCCTGCCGCCCTCGTCCTCTCCCTGCTCCTCTCCGCCTGCTCCCCGGGCTCCGGCGGCTCCCCGGGCCAGATCGCCCATCCACAGGGTGATGACCTGGTCCTGCGGGTCGAGTTCGGCGGCGGACAGATCCGCGACTTTTTTCTGAGCAGCTTCCCCCAGTTCACGATGACCGGCGACGGTCGCGTCATCGTGCCGGGCGCGCAGATCGACCTTTTCCCGGGTCCCGCGCTGCCCGCGGTCAACATCCGCAAGCTCACCGAGGCGGGCGTCCAGGCAGTCCTCAACGAGGTCGCACGCACCGGCCTCTTCAGCCATAGCGTCGAGTACAGCGGAGCCGCGAACTTCGTCGCCGATGGTGGGGAGACGATCTTCACCCTCCATGCCGAGGGGAAGGACGTGACGATCAAGGTCGCGGCCCTCGGCGCGCTCGATCCGGCAGGCAACTACCCGGGCATCTCCGCCGAGGAGCGCGCGGCGCATCGGGCGCTGTCGCGCCTTGCCGAAGAGCTCGGCAACCTGGATGCGCAGGTGCCGGCGAGCTCATGGGCGGACGCCGGCTGGCAGCCGTACGTGCCCAAAGCGATGCGCCTCTTCGTCAGGAATGCCGACGCCGATCCCCCCGACGACACTGGCATCGGCAATGCGATCGTCGACTGGCCGGTCGATGGGGACCCCGCCGCCTTCGGCGACCCGGCCTCCGACGGCACGATTCGCTGCGGCGTGGTGAGCGGCCAGGACGCGAAGGACTGGTACGCGGCGATGAAGGGCGCCAACCAGCAGACGCGCTTCGTGAAGGGTGACCACGTGTACGAGGTGACAGTCCGCTTCCAGCTTCCCTACGAGCCGCTGGAGTGCCCGCAGCCCGCCACCTGACCCGCTGAATGACGGCGGCGGCGCACCGCCAGAGGGGTGCGCCGCCGGAAACGCATCGGTACAATACGCCGCGCGTGCCGCCGCCTCGGTGGACGTGCCCCCCGAAGAAGGGACCGAGTCGGACGCGGAGCCTCGAGACAGGCCGCGTCCTCGTCCACGATGAGGAGCCTCGAGACGAGCTGATGTCACGACCGATGGCCCGAACGCGGATTCGGGTCCTCCTTCGCACCGGAGCCCTGCTCGCGCTGGTCCTCCTCGCCACCGCGTGCGGGATGGTCCCGCCGGAGCCCCACACCAAGGAGGCCAAGGAGGTCTTCTGGCTCTACAACGTGGTGCTCGTGATGGGCGCCATCGTGTTCGTCGGGGTCGAGGGCTTCATCCTCTACTCGGTCGTTCGCTACCGCCGCCGCGATGACCGGCTGCCGACCCAGGTCCATGGCAACAACCTGGTCGAGGTGATCTGGACCCTGATCCCGACCGTGATCGTGCTCATCCTCTTCGTCCTCTCCACGCTGACCCTGAATTCGATCTCCCAGGCCGCCACCCATCCGGGAGTGAGCATCGACGTCGAAGGGAAGCAGTGGTCGTGGGTCTTCCACTACCTCGACGACGACAACGATCCGACCAACGACGTCATCGTGCAGGGAACGGCGCGCAGCGGTGGCGTGATGGTGCTACCGATCGGAGAGCCGATTCACCTGAAGCTCGTCTCGAACGATGTGATCCACTCGTTCTTCGTCCCCGCCTTCCTCGTCAAGCGCGACCTCGTCCCGCTTCCGGAGGCGAAGGACCCGAACACGCTGGAGTTCACCGTCACCGAGAAAGGGACCTACGCGGGGCAGTGCGCCGAGTTCTGCGGAGACCTCCACGCCCAGATGACCTTCAGCGTGCAGGCTGTCTCCCGCGCGGATTTCGATATATGGATCGAGGCTGCCCGATCGGGCGAGTCGCCGCCCCCGCCCTCGGTCGGGGCGGACGCCCCCGTGCTCAAGCTGAGTGCCGCCAACATCGCCTTCGACACGCACGACCTCGAGGTGGCGGCCGGCCAGGCCTTCAAGATCGAGCTCGTCAACAATGACGATGTCGATCACAACGTGGGCATCTACAAGGGCGACGACGAGCTGTTCCGCGGCAACGCGGTCTCAGCGGGGAAGACGGTGACCTACCTCGTCGATGCGCTCGAGGCAGGCGAGTACACCTTCACCTGCGACTTCCATCCGGGGCCGGCGATGACCGGCACCCTGACGGTCAAGTAGCTTGCGAGGCGAGTGAGGAACCGATGGCAACCACGGCGCTGACCCCGACCTCGGAGGGCTACCGCCGCTCCTGGGTGATGGAGTGGCTGACGACGGTCGACCACAAGAAGATCGGGATCCTGTACATCGTCAACTCGTTCGCCTTCTTCTTCGCGGCCGGGATCCTCGCGCTGCTGGTGCGCTCAGAGCTGGCCGTGCCCGGGCTCCAGTTCCTCGACGAGCGGACCTACAACCAGGCCTTCACGATGCACGGCACGATCATGATCTTCCTGTTCGTGGTCCCGGTCCTGTCGGGCTTCGCGAACTACATCGTGCCGCTCCAGTTGGGAGCGCCGGACATGGCGTTCCCGCGCATCAACGCCCTCAGCTTCTGGTTCCTGCCGCTCGGCGGGCTGCTGATCTTCTCCGGCTACCTCTTCGGTGGAGCGGCAGCAGAGGGCTGGACGCTGTACACGCCCCTCAGCACCGGGAAGTATTCGACCGGTGTGGGCACCGACCTATGGCTGATCGGCCTGCTCCTGGTCGGAACCGCCTCGATCCTTGGCTCGGTCAACTTCATCGCGACCATCTTCAAGATGCGCGCGCCGGGGATGACGCTTTTCCGCATGCCGATCCTGGTCTGGACGGTGCTCGTCACCGCAACGCTGATCCTGCTGGCCACGCCAGTCCTGGCGGCCGGCATGATCGCCCTCTTCATCGACCGCAACTACGGCGGCTCCTTCTTCGACCCGAATACCGGCGGCAATCCGATCCTCTGGCAGCACCTCTTCTGGTTCTTCGGCCACCCCGAGGTCTACATCGTGATCCTGCCGGCGATGGGGGTTGTGAGCGAGATCCTCCCCGTCTTCACCCGGAGGCCGCTTTTCGGCTATCGGGCGTTCGTCTTCGCCACGATCGCCATCGGCCTCCTCAGCTTCAGCGTCTGGGCACACCACATGTTCACCACCGGACAGGTCTTCCTGCCGTTCTTCAGCTTCATGACCGCCCTGATCGCGATCCCGACCGGGGTGAAGATGTTCAACTGGCTGGCGACCCTGTGGCGCG
>JBDTYC010000084.1:0-6864 GCA_040005815.1 Chloroflexota bacterium | reverse complement strand
GACCTGATCGTCTACAGCCGACTGCGCGACGACCCGGAGTGACCCTCGTCGGCGCCCGTCGTGCCTACCTCGTCTATCTCGGCGAGGAAGCAGCGGGCAACTTCTGCTTCATGATGGTGATCACCGCGTCAGGCCTCTTCATGATCCAGGTCGCCCGGCTGGATGCGCTCCAGCTCGTCCTTGTCGGGACGACGCTCGAGCTCTCGGCCTTCCTGTTCGAGATTCCGACCGGGGTGCTGGCCGATACGGTCAGCCGCAGGTTGAGCGTGATCATCGGGACGGCCCTGATCGGGGCCGGACTGATCGTATGGGGTGCCTGGCCGCTGTTCGGCACGATCCTGATCGGCCAGGTGCTGTGGGGGATCGGCGCCACCTTCACCTCGGGCGCCACCGAGGCGTGGATCAGCGACGAGACCGGCAATCTCGGCACGGGTCAGATCTACCTGCGGGCGGCGCAGTGGGGTTGGGCGGCAGGCGCCCTGGGGATCGCGGCCAGCGTCCCGCTGGCTGCGACGTGGGGTCTCCAGGCGCCGATCCTGGTCGGCGGCGTCGGTTATCTCATCACCACGGTGGTCCTCATCTTCGTCATGCCCGAGCGCCACTGGTCCCCGGCGCCCCGCGCGGGACGCTCGGTCATGCGAGCGATGGGCGACACCGTGCGCAACGGGGTGGGCACCGTGCGGGTCTTCCCCGCCCTCCTGACCATCCTGGCGATCTCGTTCGTGGCGGGCGCCGGCTCAGAGGCCTTCGACCGGCTGCGCGAGCTGCACATCCTGAGCAACTTCGCGCTGCCCGACGCGCCGCAGCTCCCCGCGATTGCCTGGTTCGCTTTCATCAACCTCGTCTCGTTGATTGCCAGCGTGGGGGCGGTGCAGGTCGCGCGACGTCGGATCGACACCGAGACCCATATCGGTGCCGCACGCACCCTGCTGGTCCTCCACGCGATCCTGATCGGGATGATCGTCGTCTTCGCCCTCGCGGTGAGCTTCGAGATGGCGGCGCTCAGCTATCTGCTGACCCGCGTCGTGCGGCGCGTGGCGCTCCCGATCGCCTCAGCCTGGATCAACCTGGGCCTGACGTCGGATGTCCGGGCCACCGTCCACTCCCTGAACGCCCAGGCCGATGCGTTGGGACAGATCGCCGGTGGTCCGCTCCTCGGCTGGCTGGCGCTCGCCGCTGCCAGCACCCGTCCCGCGATGTTGGCCGTGGCCGTCATCCTTGCTCCGTCACTGTACCTCTACGTGCGCACGATCCGGCTCCACGGCCGCGACATGGTCGTCGACGAGGTCGCCTAGAGCTCCTGCCGGCAGAAGACGAGCCAAGCGAGGCCGGCGTATACTTCAAATTGATCACTCGACCCGGGACGGGCGCACCCGTCCGGCGCCGACCGCTCTGTTACCGCGCTTCAAGGCGCGGATGACGAAGGAGGCGCGTCCCGTGTCCAGTCAATCTCCCCTCATCGATCCGACCCAGGCCCGTTCGGTGCTGCACGTCGGCGAGCGCGGCTACGCCTACTACCGGCTCGATGCCGCCGGCGCCACGGATCTCGCGCGGCTGCCGTACACCGTGAAGATCCTGCTCGAGAACGCGCTGCGAAATGCGGCCAGCAGCCCAGACCTTGTCTCCGCGAGCGATGTCCGTGCCCTGGCCGCCTGGGATCCCACGGAATCGGGCGAGGCTGAGCTTCCCTTCATGCCGGCGCGGGTCATCCTCCAGGACTTCACCGGGGTCCCGTGCGTGGTCGATCTTGCAGCCATTCGTGACGCGGTGGCCGCGATGGGCGGCGACCCGTCCCGCGTGAACCCGCTCGTCCCGGCCGACCTGGTGATCGATCACAGCGTGCAGGTGGACCTGTTCGGGTCGGAGCTGGCGTTCGCCGGCAACGTGGAGCGCGAGTACGAGCGCAACGGAGAGCGATACGCCCTCCTGCGCTGGGCGCAGCAGGCATTCGACAACTTCCGCGTGGTGCCACCCGGGACGGGCATCGTGCACCAGGTCAACCTCGAGTTCCTGGCCGATGTGGTGACCGCCCGCGCGGACACCACTGGCGAGCTCGTCGCGTTCCCCGACACCCTGGTCGGGACGGACTCTCACACGACGATGATCAACGGGCTGGGTGTCGTGGGCTGGGGCGTGGGCGGAATCGAGGCCGAGGCCGCGCTCCTCGGTCAGCCGCTCTACCAGCCGATGCCGGTCGTGGTCGGATTCCGCCTCGACGGCCAGCTGCGTCCAGGTGCGACCGCCACGGATCTCGTCCTCTACGTGACCGAGATGCTCCGAAGCCACGGGGTCGTGGGCAAGTTCGTGGAGTTCCACGGCCCCGGGCTGTCGAAGCTCGGCCTGGCGGATCGGGCCACGATCAGCAACATGTCGCCCGAGTTCGGTGCGACCGCCACCCTCTTCCCGATCGACGACGAGACGCTGCGCTACCTGCGCATGACCGGCAGATCGCCTGAGACGGTGGACCGGGTGGAGGCCTACGCCAAGGCCCAGGGCCTCTTCCGGACCGACGAATCGGTCGAGCCGCGTTTCAACGAATCGCTCGGATTGGACCTCGCGAGCGTGGAGCCGTCGGTTGCCGGGCCGCGTCGTCCGCAGGACCGCGTGCCATTGACCAACCTCCGGCAGTCGTTCCGAGCCGCTTTCGCCAATGGCCTCGAGGTGCATCGGCTCGTTGACGAGGCCAGTGAGGAGTCGTTCCCCGCATCGGATCCGCCATCGTTCAGCGCGCAGGCCCCGGTTGATGACCGGCCAATGGCGCCAGCCCATCCGGCCCCTGAGTACCCCGATGTCGAGTACAAGCCGGTTTCCGTACAGATGGGTGGGGCCGGTTTCGAGCTGCGGTCGGGCGCGGTCGTGATCGCTGCCATCACGTCCTGCACCAACACCAGCAACCCGAGCGTGATGGTAGCCGCCGGGCTCCTCGCTCGGAACGCGGTGGCGCGCGGCCTGAGCACGCCGCCGTGGGTCAAGACCTCACTGGCCCCGGGCTCGCGCGCCGTGACTGACTACCTCGCCGGGGCCGGCCTGATGGCGCCACTCGAGGCGCTCGGCTTCGACCTGGTCGGCTACGGCTGCACCACCTGCATCGGCAACTCGGGCCCCCTGGCCGATGAGATCGCGGCTGCGATCGAGGCGAACGACCTGGTCGGCGTGGCGGTCCTGTCCGGCAACCGCAACTTCGAGGGACGCATCCACCCGTTGGCCCGCGCCAGCTACCTCGCGTCGCCGCCGCTGGTGGTTGCCTTTGCGCTCGCCGGGAGGATCGACCTCGACCTGACTACCCAGCCGCTGGGGACCGATCGTGACGGCCGCCCGGTGATGCTTGCCGAGCTGTGGCCGTCAGCCGCGGAGATTGCAGACGTCGTGGCAGCGCAGGTCCGCTCCGAGATCTTCACGCGGAACTACGCATCGGTCTTCGATGGAGACGACCGCTGGCGCGCGCTGCCCGTGCCGCCAGGCGACCGATATGCATGGGATCCGGCGAGCACGTACGTGGCACTTCCCCCGTTCTTCGAGGGGATCGGCCCCAAGCCAGCGCCGCTCGCCGACCTGGTGGACGCCCGGGTCCTCGCCATGGTGGGCGACAGCGTCACCACCGACCACATCTCGCCGGCGGGCAGCATCGCCCGCACCTCGCCCGCAGGGGCATGGCTGATGGAGCACGGCGTCGAGCCGCGTGAGTTCAACTCGTACGGGGCAAGGCGCGGCCACCACGAGGTGATGATGCGCGGCACCTTCGCGAACATCCGGCTCCGCAACTTGCTGACCCCCGATGCGGAGGGGAACGTCACCGAGCATCTACCCTCGGGCGACCGGATGAGCATCTTCGACGCCGCCGCCCGCTACGTCGCCGATGGCACGCCGCTGGTCTTTTTGGCGGGCAAGGAATACGGGTCGGGCTCGTCGCGCGACTGGGCCGCCAAGGGGCCGTACCTGCTCGGGGTGAGGGCGGTGATTGCCGAGTCGTACGAGCGGATCCATCGGTCGAACCTGGTGGGGATGGGAGTCCTTCCGCTGCAATACCTGCCCGGGGAAAGCGCCACGTCCCTGGGGCTGACGGGACGCGAACGATTCACCATCCTCGGCATCGCTGATGGGCTGCGACCGCACCAGGAGGTTGGGGTCACGGCGACCTCCGACGATGGTCGTGAGCTGCGCTTCCGGGCGATTGCCCGCCTCGATGGTGAGATCGACGTGAACTACTACCGCAATGGCGGGGTGCTGCAGACGGTCCTTCGCCGGCTGGCGGGAGCCGCGCTGGGCTAGGCGCTCATGGCCGATGGCCAGCCGTGCTCGAGCAGCTCGATCACCTCGACGGCGGGGAGCGCCTGCGAGAAGTAGAAGCCCTGGCCGAGGAGGCAGTCGATGGCCCGCAGCTTGGTCAGCTGCTCGACCGTCTCGATCCCCTCAGCCAGCACCTCCATGTGGAGGGTCTGGCCCAGCTTAACGATCGAGCGGACCAGGACGGGCACGTCGCGTCCGTGACCGATGGCGGCGGTGAACGAGCGGTCGATCTTCAGCACCTCGACCGGGAGGCGCTCGAGGTAGCTGAGTGACGAGTATCCGGTCCCGAAGTCATCGATCGCCAGCCGGAGGCCGAGTGCCCGCAGGCGATGCAGCGTGGCGGTGCTCTGGTCGAGGTCGGCCATCAGGCCGCTCTCAGTGATCTCGAGGGTCAGCTGCTCTGGGCGAAGGCCGCTCGCCTGGAGCGCATCCGCGATGGTCTCTACGAAATCGGGCTCCTGGAGCTCACGTGCTGACAGGTTGACCCACATCGAGAGGCGCTCGAGGCGCGGTCCGGATAGCCGTCCAGCTGCGCCCCACTCGGCGAGTTGGCGGCACGCCTCCCCCATCACCCAGCGGCCGAGCGGCACGATCAGGCCGGTCTCCTCGGCGATGTGAATGAACTCAGTGGGAAGGACGAGCCCACGCTCAGCGTGCCGCCAGCGCACGAGCGCCTCGAGGCCGGTCACGTGGCCGCTGCGAAGGGCGACGATCGGCTGGTAGTAGAGCTCGAAGTCCTCGTTGGCGATCGCCTCCTCGAGGTCGCCCTTGAGCTCCATCCGGGTGACCGCGGCCTCGTGCATCCGCGGCTCGTAGAAGGCGAAGCGCCCCTTTCCGGCCGTCTTGGCGGTGTACATGGCCAGGTCGGCTTGACGGAGGAGGTCATCTGGCTCGGTACTGCTGTCCGAGGTGAGGGCGGCGCCAATGCTGGCCCGCATCACGACCTGGCGGCCGTGGAACTCGAATGGTGAGCGCAGCGCCTCCAGGATCCGCTCGGCGGCGCGGCGCGTGCCCGGCTCGTCAGTCTCCTCGAGCAGGATCGCGAACTCGTCACCGCCGAACCGGGCCGTGGTGTCCTCGGGGCGCATCACGGCCCGCAGGCGCTCGGCGACGGCCACCAGGAGCTGGTCGCCGGCCTCGTGCCCGAGCGAGTCGTTCACGGTCTTGAAGTCGTCGAGGTCGGAGAAGAGGACCGACACTGCGCCATGGCTGCGAGCCTGACGAGCCAGCGCGTGGGCGACACGGTCTCGGAAGAGCGCCCGATTGGCGAGGCCGGTCAGCGAATCGTGGAACGCCTGGTGCTGGAGCTGCATCTCGAGCTCCTTGCGCAGGGTGATGTCGTGCACCAGTGCGCTGAAGTGGATGTCGTCGCCGGTCCCCACCGGCCAGATGGTCAGCTCGGCCAGGAACTCGTGGCCGTCCTTGTGGAGGGCCGTGACCTCGATCCGCTTGCCGATCAGTCGACCATCGCCGGTCGCGAGGTAATGGGCCATCCCGGCACGATGCGCCGCACGCGACGCGATCGGGATGATGCAGTCCTCGAGCGGTTCTCCCAGCGCCTCCTTGCGGGACCAACCGAAGGTGGCTTCGGCCTGGGCGTTCCAGTCGATGACCCGGCCCCGTGCGTCGATGGCGATGTAGGCCTGGCTTGCGCTGTCGATGATGAGGCGCGTCTGCTCTTCGCTGGCCCGAAGCGCGAGCTCGGCTTCCTTCTGGGCGGAGATATCGATCATGAAGCCGCGGTAGCGCAGTGGTCCATTGTCCTCGTTGCCGATCACGACCCCCTCGTCGCGGATCCACTTCTCGCGACCATCCCGCGTACGCATGCGGTACTCGCTCACGGTGCGCGCCCCGATCTCGCGCCGTCCCTCGAAGTTCTCGTCCTCGATCACCTGCTTGCGATCGTCGTGGTGGATGTGGCTGATCCACAGCGTCGTATCCGCCTGCCATTCCTCGGCGCTGTAGCCGAGCAGCTCCTGGATCCGGGGGCTCACGTAGTGCCAGGTCGCATCCGCACCCAGATCAGCCACGTACAGGACCGCTGGCAGTTGCTCCACCATGGTCCGGTAGCTCGCCTGGGCGTCGCGCAGGTCGCGAATCAGGGCCCGCCGTGGCCCGACCCCGACCCGCACGAAAACGCCCACCAGCACGATGACGGAGGCGCCGGCCACCAAGAGCGCCTCCTTGCGGTCGCCGGGAACGGCCTCGGTCCACAGGGCAGCCACCACGGCGACGGTCAGCAGCACGAAGCTGATGGCAAGCGCGCCGACCTGGCGGTCGTCGCGGCTCACCCCGCTGGTGAGTGGTGTCTTGACCTTTGGACGGGTGGCGGTCCGCATGCCAGATGACACTACGGCCCGACCTAGGTGACTCGAATAGCCCGTTGGTCACGGTAACGCCAGCTCACGTTGCCGCCGCGGGATGCATCGGTCTAGACTCAGTTCACCCGTTTGCCCAATTGGAGTGCCCCTGTGACCGCTCGCTCCACCGACGACCTGCGCGCAAAGATTCGCGAGGTGCCCGACTTCCCGAAGCCGGGGATCCTCTTCTACGACATCACCACCCTGCTCCGCGAGG
>JBDTYC010000083.1:0-6904 GCA_040005815.1 Chloroflexota bacterium | reverse complement strand
CCCAAACCTACCCATGGCCTTGCGATCAGTGGTGAATCGCTGTGCGAACAGCCCCAAAAGGATACCCGCTGAGTCGGGTATGGGTCAATGGTCGGGGGCTAAGAATCGTTTACATTCCGAAGCGCTTTTGAGGCCGATTGCGCCCATTCAGCTGCCGGATTGGATGGTCACCGACTCGATGATCACCGCCTCCAGCGGCACCCCCTGTTCGGCGTTGTTGACGGCGACCCCGCCGATGTCGTCGATCACCCCCATGCCGTCCGTGACCTTGCCGATGACGCTGTAGTAGGGCCGCAGCCGGCCAACCAGGCTATCGAGATCGACGAAGAACTGGCTGCCGTTCGTATCGGTCCCGCCGGTGATCTGGCCGCTCGCGAAGTCGTATTTCATCGCATTGGCCATCGCCACCACATATCGGTGATAGGGCTGCTCCTCCGTCGGGAATTCGACCTCGAACGAGTAGCCGGGCCCGCCCTGGCCGATCTCATCGAACGGGCCGCGATTCGACTTCGTCTGCGGATCGCCGGCCTGTGCCGCGAAGCCCGCCAGGACCCGGTGGAAGGTGATCCCGTCGTAGAAGCCACATCGAGTGAGCGCCACGAAGTTTGCGGTCGCGATCGGTGCCGAGCTGGCATCAAGCTCGATGGTGAACGAGCCCAGGCTGGTCGTTACCACGGCGCGCTGCGCATCGGCCAGGATCGTGGCTGCCTGGCTCGCGCTCGGGGCCGATGTCGGGCAGTTAGCCGCGGGGCCGCTGGCAGTGGGTGCCGGGGCAGCCCCACAGGCAGCCAGCAGCAGCGCCAGGATCGGGGCGGACGAAGGGCCCAAACGGATCCTCATGGTCCGCGCGGGAGCGAGCGCTGGAGGAACCCCAGCACCCACCCGGCGTAATCCGCCTTGCAGGTCTCGACCGATCTGCCGTGCAACGCCGCGGGACAGGTCTGGAGCTCGACGTGCGCGCCATCGTCGGGGGCGGCGCTCTTGAGCTCGGCCGCATCGCCCGGATTGACCACGGCGTCATCGCCGGCCGTCACGATCAGCACCGGTCGATCGCCAATCCCGCCGATTGACTGCACCGGGTCGGCAAGGCTGAGGTCCTCGCCGGTACGCAGCAATCCACCGAGGAGGATCGACCACGCCCCAGGCAGCGCGAGCGGGAGGCCCCGGCTCTCGAGCTGGGCCTGGAGGGCGCTTACCAGCGTGGCGTGGGTCGAGTCGATGACGATCGCCGCGATACGCTCGTCGTCGGCGGCCTCGTCGATTGCGGTGGCCCCGCCCATCGAGACCCCGAGGACCGCGATCGAGGATGGCGACTTCGTTCGCTCCAGCCAGTCGAGGACGGCCTGCAGGTCGCGCACCTCGCGCACGCCGAAGGTGGTGGAATCGCCGGAGCTCTGCCCGTGGTTCCGGAAGTCGAAGAGAACGAGGTTGTACGCGGCATGGAGCGGCTCGGCCCAGCTCAGCATCTCGCTCTTGGCCTTGCCGTTCCCGTGGGCGAGGACGATGGTCGGGGCCGAAGCTGCCTGGCGGGCCGCAGGGATGTACCAGCCGGCGATGCGGATCCCATCGCTGGCGATGAGATCGCTTCCCGCCGCCTCGCCAGCGCGAGGACATTCGGCACGGTCCGGGTAGCCGTCGAGGTCGCGGTCGGTCGCCACGTCATAGTTGATCGCCTCGTAGGACCAGCCGTAGGCGGAGGCGGGAGTGCGGCAGTCGCCGGAGCGCTCGTGTGCTGCAAATGTCTCCGAGCCGTCGAAGCCGAGATAGGCGAGGTAGCCGACCAGCGCGACCAGGGAGAGCGCCATGACGAACGAAACCCACCGCCAGATTGCGGTACGGCGCGCCTGGCGTGGGTCTGATGGCGGCTCGAACGGCACTCGGCCGAGTATACGGTGGTGCCCCGTGGGCGGCTCCCGTACAATCCGGGACCGTGGTTAGTCCAAAGGTCAGCAAGGCTGCGCCCAGGACCGCTTTGCCGAGGCACCGCGGTCACTCGCTGGCGCCTGAGCACCTCGGCGAGCGGGGCGCGGCCGCCACCCTAGTGATGGCCATCGGCGGGGTGTCGATCTTCATCGCCGGGGTCGCCATGACGGTGAACGGACTGACCCTCTCCGGTCGCTACGTCGCCGGCGAGGGGCCGCCGAATGTCAGCCAGCTCGGCATCGGTCAGGTGGTGGGTGGCATCGGGCTCCTCGTGCTGGGGATCCTGATCGCGGGCAGCGCCGTGGCGCTCCTCAGCAGCCTCCCACGCAGCAGGCCCTTCGCGGTCGGCACCTCCGCGATCGCAGCCGTGCTGGCCCTGGCCGCCTTCATCCTCCTGCTCGCAGCCTCACGTCGCGACCTGGTCCTCCTCGCCGCGCTGGCCGTTGCCGTCGTCGCCTTCGGCGGCGCCGCCGCGATCCTGGCGCGGCTGCGGCACTAGCCCCACCACGGCGCCGATGGGGCGACCGTCCCGGCTGGCCTGGGCGATCCTCCTCGTGGGCGGCCTCGTCCTCGTGGCCGCGGGGGCCGCGTCCGTCGCCGTCGGCGTCCTCAACCCCGGCTTGATCAGCTCCCAGCTGCCGCCCGACGCCGCCGTCGACGCTCCCGCAGTGGGCGGCGCAGCGGTCGCGCTCGGGGTGGCCACGGCCCTCCTGGGCGTGTTACACGGATTGACCGCGCTCGCCCTTCGGCGTGGGGTCGGCATCGCCGCGACCGGTGCCGTCGTGCTGGCCTCGACGATGGCGATCCTCGCTCTCGCGTTCGGGGTGGCGGCCGTGGTGAGCATACCTTCCGGCTCTGCACCGGCCATCTACATGGTCCCGGCGGCCATCGGCCTGACGGCGGGCGTGATCGGCTATGGGATGGTCACCGCGCTCGTCCTGCGCGGTCGAAGCGAGCGGGCCTGAGGGCGGAAAGCCCCCCTGCTATACTCCGCCACCGTCGCTCCCGCGGGCCCGTGGTGTAGCGGCCCAACATGCCAGCCTGTCACGCTGGAGATCGCCGGTTCGAATCCGGTCGGGCCCGCCACCAAGAACGTGCTTGGTGCCCTGACGCACCAGCACACAACCCTGGCGGACGCTGACATCTCAGTCACTGACCCGTCAACGATTGCCCCGCTGGCAATGGAAGCGGCATCGCCGAGCCGTCCCTTGATCCGCTCCAGAGATTGACAAGCTACTCCCACGGCGCTATGGTATTCAACAGAGTAGTTGAGCAACTGGGGGGTTGAGGACGTGAACGAGGACGCAGGGACGTGGACCAAGGGCGCTTAGATTTAGCGTTCGCCGCTCTCGCCGATCCGGTGCGACGTTCGATTGTCGCTCGGCTGAGCCGCAACTCGGCCACGGTCAACGAGCTTGCCGCGCTTTTCCCGATTACGACCCAGGCTGTGTCCCGCCACATCGGAGTGCTCGAGCGATCCGGGCTGGTAACGCGCACACGAGACGCGCAGCGCCGGCCGGTGCACCTCGACCCGGCGGCCCTGGAGTCGCTGACCTCATGGCTGGACCGATACCGGCTCGACCACGAGCGCCGATTCCGCGTCTTGGACGCAGTGCTCGCAAGGACGGACCGCCCCCCAAGGCCACGCAAATCATCGACGAAAGGAGAGTCATGAACAACGAACTCATCATCGACGCACCCGAAGGGCTGCCGTTCCTGGACTACTCGCGAGAGTTCGACGCGCCGGTGAGCGCGCTATTTCGCGCTTATACCGATCGGGAGATCTTCGAGCAGTGGTTCGGCCCGGAGGGGATGCCCCTGGCAGTCCACCGATTCGAAGCCCAGACCGGCGGTGGCTTCCGCTACGTCGTGGGCGGCGGCGACCAGGAGTGGGGATTCCATGGCGTGTATCACGAGATTCGTCGTGACGAACTGATCATCCAGACCTATCAGTTCGAGCAGGATCCGGCGGGGGGAGTCTCGCTCGAGTTCCAACGCTTCGTGGAACTGCCGGACGATCGCAGTCGCATTTCGGTGCACAGCATCAGTTCATCGGTCGCATCCCGAGACGCACTTGACGGAATGCGCGATGGCATCAAGAACGACTTCGACATGTTGGAAAGGGTGCTCGCGCGGGGAATTCCGATAGAGGCCTGAAATAGCAGCGGTTCGGGACTGACGACCTTCGGCGGACGTGTATCACTAGCGGGCGCTAACGATACAAGGCGCTCAGGCTCCTCCTCACAAGCTCGTCGACCGCACCCCTGGCCATTACATCTCCCTAGTTCTTGGCTTCGGCTTGGTAGCGGCGGCCGTCTCTGCGAGGTGCATCTCGTGGTGGGCGAGGATCACTGACACTGCCTCGTCCACGTCATCGGTGATGGTGAACAGGCTCAGGTCCTCTGGGCTGATCTTCTTCTCGGTCAGCGGGGTCTTCTTCAGCCAGTTCAGCATTCCGCGCCAGTATTCGGTGCCGAAGAGCACGACCGGGAAGTGCTGGACCTTCCCGGTCTGGATGAGGGTGAGCGCTTCGAACAGCTCGTCCAGGGTCCCGAATCCGCCGGGGAAGATGCAGAACGCCTCCGCGTACTTCACGAACATCGTCTTGCGGACGAAGAAGTAGCGGAACTCCATCCCGAGCGTGACGAACTCGTTGAGGCCCTGCTCGAACGGCAGCTCGATGTTGCAGCCGACCGATACGCCACCCGCGTCGCGGGCGCCGCGGTTGGCGGCCTCCATGATCCCCGGGCCACCGCCGGTGATGATCGCGTAGCCATGCTTGGCCAGCTTCCGCGAGAGCGACCGCGCCATACGGTACGAGGGGTCGCCGCGCCCGATGCGGGCCGAGCCGAAGACGCTCACGGCTCTTCCGATGCCGGCGAGCGCATCGAAGCCTTCGACAAACTCGCCCAGGATGCGGAGCGCGCGCCACGTATCCGTCTTCACGAAGTCGGCGTCGGTGACCTCTTGCTGGAGAAGCTGCTGATCTTCGGTGGGCCGCTTCTCGGCACCCCGCATGACCACCGCTCCACTGCGGTGCGACTGGTTGCGTTTCGTGGTCATGACCATCTCCTGCTCGACAGCTCCAACGCACCGATGGTAGGGTGAGGCGTCGTTTCGTGCGGGGTCGCGACCGTGCCCGTCGCCGAACTCAACCCGCCATTGCGAGGATCATATTGCCGGACGTCCTGCGCCGTGTCGCCACGCTGACGATCGCCAGCGCCGTCGCGATCGGCCTGCTGGCCCCCCTCGCCGCGCGATCCGCAACCTCCGCCACCGCGGAGTCGATGCGACTGCTCGCCGTCGCGGACCAGCCGTTCAGCCTTTCCGCGCGGTCCGCGCTTGAAGGGCGCGACCGTGCCGCCGCCCTCTCGCTCTCGACCGTGAGCCAGCCGATCGGCGTCGAGGATCTCGGACTGAATCCGGCCCTGGCGACTCCCCCCAGCGCGCCGATGGAGGCGACCCTCTACCGCCACGTCGTCAAGACGGTCGCAACCCCGTTCGGTGGAAACACGATCGCGGGCAAGGCGACGTGGTACTGCTGTTCCGCGGGGTGGCGCGGTGAGGCGGTCGTGGCCCTGCCCGGCGCTTTGGGCGGCCATTACGATGCCCCGCCCGCCGCGCGATTCGTGACCGTCTGCGCGGACCGCTGCGCAACGCTGCCGGTTGCCGACTACTGCGGCTGTCTGTGGGGCGCGGCCAGCCAGAAGGTCGCCGACCTCTCGCCCGAGGCGTGGGCGGCGATCAGCGACAGTGCCCTCTCGCGAGGCGTGATCACCGTCACCGTCTACCTCGGCGGCTGAGCTTCCCCGTCTCGCGGCGTTGACCCGCTGGTAGCATCCCGCGATGCTGCAGCCCCTCCGGATCGGGCACGTCGTGCTCAAGGTCCGCGACCTGGACCGATCGCTCGGCTTCTACCGGGACCTCCTCGGCTTCAAGGTGGTGAGCGAGCTGAGCAACGTCATGATCTTCCTAGCCGCCGATGGGAAGAACCACCACGATCTCGCCCTGCTGCGGGTTGGCCAGCAGGCCCCATCGCCGGTGCCGACCGCAGTCGGCCTGTACCACGTGGCTATCCAGCTGGCTGACTTCGAGGCGGTGCGTGTCGCCCATGCCCTCCTTACCGAGCGTGGGCTGCTGCGCGGGGCGATCGATCACGGCGTGAGCCGCTCCCTCTACACCGCCGATCCGGATGGGAACGAGATCGAGCTCTACTGCGATGCGCCGCGCTCCGAGTGGGAGGGACGTGTCGACGCGGTGATGACGGTCAAGCCGCTCGTCTTGGACTGAGCCGCCTAGCGTGCGAAGCTGAGGATCGCGAAGCCGGCGACCAGGATGAAGGCGACGAAGATGATCACCAGCCGCGCGCCCCAGTTGGTGGTACGGGCGGGCAGCGGCTGGTATGGACGGCCTTTGCGCGACGAGTGTCGGCTCATCGGCCCCACTCGCGGCGCAGCAGGAACGGGGTGGTCAGCGCCTCGCGTGTGCCAACGCTGCGCAGCTGCTTGCGCACCCGCTTCAGCAGCTTGCCGTGGTAGGTGCCGTCGCCGTACGGCTCATGCAGGCGGGCGACGTCCCAGTCGTGGGTGCCGGCAATCGCGGTGGGCGGGAGGTATCGGTCCAGGACGGCCTTCGCCTCGTCGATCGCCACGAAGCGGCGAGGGCGCGTCGAGTTGTCGAGGAGCGTCAGCAGGTCGCCGAAGCTCGCGTCGAGGTCGGTGACGAGCGTCGAGAGGCGCTCCATGGTGCCGGGCATCCGCTCCTGCTTAAAGAGACCGCCGAGCAGCGCCTTGCGGTCGTCGTCGCCAAGGTTGGCAATTGCGTCGCGCAGGCCGGGGACACCGGCAGCAGGATCCTCCACCGGGACCTCGTAGTCGTAGAGATGGACCATCATCCGTGGAAGTATCGCGTGCGATGAAGCGCCCGGTACAATCGCCGCCATGTTGCTCGACGGCAAGAAGCTGCTCATCACCGGCGTCCT
>JBDTYC010000082.1:0-6958 GCA_040005815.1 Chloroflexota bacterium | reverse complement strand
AGCGCGACGGCCTGGCGTCCGGCCTCTTCCTGCTCGACCTGTGGCTGACCAAGGCCAAGAAGGCATCCGAGGTGCTGGCGGAGCTGCAGGCCATCGCAGGTCCGAGCTACTACAACCGGATCGACATTCGCTTCGCCAGAGAGGGATACGACGCCGTCAAGGCCGATACCCTGGCGCGGCTCGAGCACGAGGCTCCCCAGACCCTGGCGGGCGGCGCGGTGGTCCGGCGCCAGGCACTCGAGACGGGGGATGGGTTCAAGTTCTACCGCGACGACGGTGCCTGGCTCCTGATCCGCTTCTCCGGGACCGAGGCGTTGTTACGGATCTACGTCGAGGCCAGATCACCAGATGATGTCGAGACGCTCCTCGAGGAAGGCCGGCGCATCGCGGCGGCCGGGGTGGCGGCCTGAGCAGATGAGCGACGCCCGCGACTTCTTCGGCTACAAGCACCCGGACGACGAACCGGGACGTCGCGAGGAGCCGGCCCCCGACGACCCGACCTCGCCACCGCAGTTCGACGAGGCGATCACGCTCGACGACGCGCGAGTGATTCGCGGCATCGACAGCGCCGACATGATCGGGCGCGTCCGCGAGCTGCCCCGCCAGCTCGCGCTCGCGCGGCGCGTGGCGGCCGCGATCAAGCTGCCTGCGACCCACACCGATGTGGATGCGGTCTGCGTGCTGGCGATGGGTGGCTCGGCGATCGGCGCCGACCTGGTCGTGGGGATCGCGGGCGACCGCCTGCGCGTGCCCCTGGTGGTGCATCGCGACTACGGCCTGCCGGCGTGGGCCGGGAAGCGGACGCTGGTGATCGCGGCGAGCCACTCGGGCGAGACGGTGGAGACCGTCTCCGGGGCCGAGGAGGCCCGGCGCCGCGGCCTGCCGCTCGTGGTCATCAGCACCGGCGGGACACTCGGCAATGCGGCCGCAGGCGACGCAACGCCGTACCTGCGCTACGAGAGCCCGGGGCAGCCGCGCGCCGCCATCGGCTTCGGGATTGGACTGATGCACGAGCTGCTGTCACGCGCAGGGCTACTGGTCGATCCCGACGACCTCGGCCCAGCGGTCGAGGCGCTTGAGGCGCTCCTCGAGCGGAACGCACCGTCCGTCGAGACCGATGCCAGCCCCGCGAAGCAGCTGGCCTGGTCGATCTTCGGCCGGATCCCGATCATCTACGGAGCGGGGCGGATGGCCGCGGTGGCGCACCGCTGGAAGACGCAGATGAACGAGAACGCCAAGGCCTGGGCCGCCTTCGAGCCGATGCCGGAGGCGAACCACAACGCGATCGAGGGAAGCCTCAACCCCCGCGAGCTGTCAGACGCCCTGTACGTCGTCGAACTGCGTGACCCGACCGAGGCGCCCGAGATCGCCGCCAGGTACGGCGTCGTCAACGAGCTCCTCGGCGAGCGCGCCACCAACCGCAGCGTGGTCTGGGCGGAGGGGCCGTCGCATCTGGCGCGGGTGCTCAGCGGCATCGCATTCGGGGACCTGGTGAGCGTGTATCTCGCAATCCTCTACCAGACCGATCCGACCCCGGTTACACTCTTGGCAATGTTGAAGCAGCGGCTCGCTCGGTCGACTGACTGACGGGCGCCGGTAGTAACGGCGCCGGATGCCGGCGCCGGGAGGGCATGCGACGGTGCATTCGAGCATGATCGGCAAGGTCGAAAAGGCGATGCGCTACGCGCACGAGCCTGACCGGGTGAAGATCTCTGGCCTGACCGCCAGCTTCTCCGGCGACAACGGGGCGCACACCGTCTCGCTCGATGCCGATACATGGCACTGCGACTGCCACCTCTTCGAGTCCGCCGGCGGCTGCTCGCACACCCTCGCGGTCCAGAAGATGCTCGACCCGATGCTCACCGACGCCGCCAAGGACACGCCGCTCTACGGTCGGAGCGAGGTCCCCGTCCCGGCGTAGGTCTCGTTACAGGTCCATATTCGAGGCCCGCCAGGCGTCCGCCGCCGGCGGGCCTTCTGCTAGCATCGGCGCCTTATCAATAGAAGACCGCGTAGGGTGCCGTGGCCGCAAGGACCACGGATCAATGGAGAAGCCGGTGAGACGCCGGCGCAGTCCCGCTACTGTATCCGCCCCGCGCCGCCGAACCAGGCGCGCGAGGACGGGAGTCAGGTCGCCAGCCCGCACGCGATGTCCAGCCCCCTCGTGTGAAAGGGAACGGCATCACCATGACTCCCCGTCTTCGTCGCCCATCCACCCTCCTCTTCCTGGTTTCGCTGCTTCTGACGGCCTGTGCGCCGGCGAGGAGTGGCAGCCCCAGCGCGACGACGCTGCCGTCCGTCAGCGTCGCGCCACGTGTCCCGGCGCATAGCATCTACCCCCTCACCCTGTCCGATGACGCCGGCCGGCAGGTCACCATCAGCTCCGCGCCGACGCGCATCGTCAGCCTCGCGCCGTCCAACACGGAGATCGCCTGCGCGCTGGATGCGTGCGACGACCTGGTCGGGGTCACCGACTTCGACGACTACCCCGCAGAGGTCGCCGACGTCACCGACGTGGTGATCGGTGCCGTGGTCGACGTCGAGAAGGTGGTGGCGGCGGATCCGCAGCTGATCCTGGCAGCCGGTAACGAGCTGACGCCCACGACCGTGATCGACCAGCTCACCGACCTTGGCTACCCCGTGCTGGCGCTCTATCCGCACGATCTTGAGGGCGTGTACAACGACATCTCCCTGGTCGGCGGAGCGATCGACGCCCGGGGCGCGGCTGAGGAGCTTGTGACGAGTCTCCAGGCGCGCGCGGAGGCGGTCGCGACCGCCGTTGCCGGCGCCGACCAGCCGCGGACCTTCTACGAGGTCGGCGTCTTCGAGGGAAGCATCTACACCGCGGGCAAGGACTCATTCCTCGCCTCCCTCCTCTCGCTGGCAGGCGGGGAGCCGATCGTCGGCGACGCGGCCTCGACCGCCATCCAGCTCGAGGACCTGATCAGCGCGGATCCGGAGCTGATCCTCCTCGGCGACGCCAGCTACGACCCCACCATCACCGTGGAGAGCATCGCCGCCCGGTCGGGCTGGGCCGACATGAGCGCGGTGCGGGACGGCCACATCGTGGTCGTGCTCGAGGACCTGGTGATCACCCGTCCCGGCCCGCGGATCGTTGATGGCCTCGAGGCCCTGGCCAGGTCGATCCATCCGGAGCGCTTCCCCTAGACCGATGCGTGCCACTGCCTCCGCCCCCGCCACGACCCGCCCGATCTTTATCGGTCCGTCGCTGACCCGTGTGACGGTCGTGCTCGGCGGCGGCGCGATCCTGCTGCTGAGCGCGATGGTGGTGGCGGTGGCGATCGGCTCGGTCGGGGTCGGGCTGGGAGACACGGTCGCGATCCTCGGCCATCGCCTATTCGGACTGCCGATGGGGATAACGGTCGCGCCCGGTGCAGAGTCGATCATCTTCGACGTGCGCCTGCCGCGGGTGCTCACCGCGATGCTGGTGGGCGGCGGGCTGGCGGTGGCGGGAACGGTCTTCCAGGCGCTCCTCCGCAACCCGATGGCCGATCCTTACATCATCGGCACGGCGGCCGGCGCATCGCTCGGCGCGATCGCCGGGTTGATGGCGCCGATCCTGCTCCCGGCCCTCGCCATCGGCGTCGGCAGCACCTGGCTGGGGCTAGGCCTCGTGCAGGTCCTCGCCTTCGGTGGTGGCCTCGCCACGGTCCTCCTCGTGTACGCCGTCTCGCGTGCGAATGGGCGGGTGCCGGTCGTGACCCTGCTGCTCACCGGGTACGCCGTCTCGTCCGTTCTGGCGGCGGGAGTGGCACTGCTCATGTTCTTCTCCGGACAGCACCTGGGCGCCATCTTCGGATGGCTGATGGGCTCCCTGGCGGCGGCCAAGTGGATCAACCTGGCATTCGCTGCGCCGTTGCTGGTGATCAGTGCGACCCTCCTCGTCTTCCGTTGGCGGGGCCTGAACCTCCTCCTCCTCGGCGACGGCCCCGCTGCTCACCTGGGCATGGACGTGGAGCGCGAGAAGATCGTGCTGACGATGCTCGCCACCTTGGCGACCTCGACCGTCGTGGCCATCTCGGGCACCATCGGGTTCGTCGGGCTGGTGGTGCCTCACGTGCTGCGTCTGGCGATCGGGCCTGACCATCGGTTGCTGCTGCCGGCCAGCGTCCTCTACGGCGCCATCCTGCTGGCGCTCGCCGACCTCGGCGCCCGCCTCGCTGGCGGGATCCCGGTGGGGATCGTGACAGCGCTCATCGGTGCGCCCTTCTTCATCTGGCTCCTTCGCCGATCGCGCATGGTGCGGGTGGTCGTCACCGCATGACCGCCGCTGTCGCGACCGAGGAACTGGCCGCGGTCGAGGGAGTCGCCTTCGGCTACCGCCTCTCCGACGGCAATCATCGCGATGTCCTGCGCTCCGTCAATTTGACGCTTGGGCGCGGTGACCTCGTCGCGCTCGTCGGCACGAACGGGAGCGGCAAGACCACCCTGCTGCGCCTGCTGACCGGGATCCTGCAGCCAGACGCCGGGGCGGTGCGCTTCGACGGCCGGCCCGTCGCCGAGTGGCGCAGGCCCGAGCTCGCCCGACGCGTGGCCGTGCTTCCGCAGCAGCTCGACCTGCCGGTCGGGTTCCGCGTCGCGGAGCTGGTCGAGATGGGTCGCGCGCCTCACGCCCGACGCCTCTTCGCCTCGACCGAGGCCGATGCGCGCGCGGTTTCCCGCGCCCTCGCCGATGCCGGTGCCCTCGAGCTGGCCGATCGCTACGCGGAGGAGCTCTCGGGTGGGGAACGCCAGCGGCTGCTGGTGGCGATGGCACTTGCCCAGGAGCCTGACCTGCTCCTCCTCGACGAGCCCACCGTGCACCTGGACCTGGCCCATCAGGTCGCGCTGCTGGCCGCGATCCAGCACCTGCGCGACCAGCGCGGCCTCACCGTCCTCGCCGTGCTCCACGACCTCAACCTGGCGGCAGCGTTCGCGCCGCGCGTGGCCATCCTCGACGACGGACGCATCGTGGCCGATGGGCCGCCGGGCGACGTCCTGACGCCCGACGTCGTGCAACGGGTCTTTGGCGTGGCGGTGGACGAGGCGCGGACCGCGGATGGTCGCCGGCACCTCGCCCTGCACGAGGTCTGAGAGCGTCTAGCGCTCGTCGTCCTCGTCAACGGTGATGTCGACCTGCTCCTCGCCGTCGGCGCGCACGCTCTTGTGGACGTGGATGTGCGGGTGCGTCTCATCGGATACCTGCGCCTTGGCGACCTTGACCATCGTCCCCTCATCCACGTCGCTCAGCCGCTCCGCTTCGGGGAGGGCAGCGTTCGGCAGCTCGCTCCAGAGGGCGAGGTTCAGGAAGACGTTCAGCACCGCGATGACCGGGATCCCGAACAGCGCGCCCCAGACGCCGGCGACCTGGGCGCCGACCAGCAGGCCGACCAGCACGAGGATCGGGTGCATCCCCAGCGCACCCTGCATCAGGCGCGGCTGGAGCCAGTTGACGAGGACCGTCTGGACTGCGATCAGGATGATCGCCGAGAAGATGAACGTGTCGGGCGTGTAGATCCACGCCGCTGCGATCGGCGGGATGAGGGCCAACGGCGGGCCGAAGAACGGGATCGCCATCGCGAGCGCCGAGAGCGTTCCAACCAGGAAGAGGTACGGGATCTTGAAGGCGATGCCGACCACCGCAACGAGGATGGCCTGGATCACCGCCAGGATCAGCTGCGCCCGCAGGAAGCCGCCGAAGGCGCGGGCCACGCTGCTCTCCAGGATCTGCATCTCGTCGGAGTACCTCCGCGGCACCGCGCGGTTGAGCTTGGCGAGGATGCGCTCGCTATCGATCACCATGTAGAGCGACAGGATCAGGATCAGGAAGAGCGCGCCGAGCGTCGCCAGGGTGGCTCCGGCGATCTCCTGGGCCTGGTCGAAGATGGCGTTGGTGAGGATGCCAACCTGGTCTTGCGCGCTGTGGAACAGATCCACCAGGTCGATGTTCAGGCGGTCCAGCCCCAATGTGGACTGGTAGCCGGCCAACGTCGACTCGATCCTGACCGCGGTCTCAGGAAAGTCCTTGCCGGCCTGGGCCAGCTGCTGTGTGATCGCCGCCCCGGTGGTGAAGAGCGCGAATCCAAGCAGCACGAGTGCGAAGAGGTAGGCCACCCCCACCGCGATCCCGCGCGAGATGTGCTGCCCCTCGAAGAAACGGACGACCGGCGACATCACGAAGGCGAGCAGCCAGGCCAGGAACAGGATCAGCAGGATCTGGCTGAAGCCTCCGAGGAAACCGATCAGGACCTGGATCAGCAGCACCCCGAAGTAGGCCGATCCCAGGATCAGGAAGGCCAGCAGCCAGCGCCGCTCCCGCGGCCCGATGCCGGTCCAGGTCGGCTCGGTCACGAAGCCCTCCCCGCCGGCCGCCCGATACCGGTGGCCGCGCGCACCTCGGCCATGGTGGCCTCCAGGATCGGGCGCACCTTGGCCGCGCCGGCGGCGAGCACCCGCTCGACATGGCCGGGGTCCGCGGCGAGCTCCAGGCGGCGCGTGCGCATCGGGCCGAAGCGCTCGATGATCCGCTCCGCCAGCAGCTGCTTCGTCTCGACGCAGCCGGTGCGGGCGGTCCGCTCACCGTCCTGGATCTGGATGTAGTCCTCCCCGAAGAACCGATGCAGCTGGCAGACGTTGCAGATCGCGGGGCGCCCCGCATCGGTGCGCTTGATGCGCTGCGGGTCGGTGACCATCTTCTGCACGATGCGCCGGATCTCGTCGGGCTCGGCGAAGATCGGGATGGTGTTGCCCGCCGATTTGCTCATCTTCCGCACGCCATCGGTCCCGAGCACGACGGGGGCATCGGTGAAGACCGCCTGCGGCTCGGGGAAGATCGGCCCATAGCGGCGGTTGAAGGCACGGACGATCTCGCGCGAAAGCTCCAGGTGCGCGGCCTGGTCCTTCCCGATCGGCACCCGGCTGGCCTTGTAGATGACGATGTCCGCGGCCTGCAGGACCG
>JBDTYC010000081.1:0-6991 GCA_040005815.1 Chloroflexota bacterium | reverse complement strand
CTCCCAGGCGAAGCCGCGCCAGCCAGCCACCCATGCGTCGGTCAGGGCGAGGTGATGCGGCGTGACGTCGCAGGTGACGCGGACGCCGCGCTCCCTTGCCCGCCGGATCGCGTTCAGCCCACCCTCCGTCGAGAGATGCGTGAAGTGAACCCAGCCGCCGGTCTCGTCGGCGAGGGCGATGTCGCGCTCGACGATCGACAGCTCGGCGCTCGCCGGCCAGCCGGCGAGCCCCAGCCGCGTGGCGGTCTCGCCCGCGCGCATGACCGATCCCGCTGAGAGCGCGGGATCCTCGGCATGCTCGATCAGCGGCAGCCCCAGCGGGGCGAGGTAGGCAAGCAGCGCGCGTGCTACCCGGGCGGAGGCCACCACTGAGCCGTCGTCGCTGACGCCGGCGATCCCCATCCCGGCCAGCTCGCCGATCTCGGTGATCCGCTCACCCTCGCGACCCCGCGTGGCAGCTGCGATGACCCGGACCCGGCAGGCCCGGTTCCGCGCGCGGTCCAGGACCATTGCCACCCGCGCCGGCTCGTCGAGCGGCGGGTCGGTGTTCGGCATGGCGCAGATCGTGGTGAATCCGCCGTGTGCCGCGGCACGGGCGCCGCTCTCGATTGTCTCGGCGCGCTCCATCCCGGGCTCCCGCAGATGCACGTGCAGGTCGCACAGGCCCGGTCCCACCACGAGCCCGCGGCCGTCGAGGCGCGGCGCAACCGAGGGGGCAGTGGCGGGATCGACGAGAAGACCTTCGACGATGGCGAGGTCGTGGACCGCGTCGGCATCGGTCGATGGATCGATCACCCGGGCGCCGGTCAGGACGAAGGTCGCGGAGAGGTCGCCCAGCGACCCGAAGGAGCTCATCGCGCGAGGAGCGCCAGCACCGCCATCCGCATCGCGACCCCATTCACCACTTGCGCCCCGATCAGGCTGCGCTCGCTGGCTGCGAGGTCGGCAGTGATCTCGACCCCCTCGTTGGTGGGGCCAGGGTGCAGCACCGGTGCGCCGGTCTGCGCGACCGCCAGGCGGTCAGCGTCGAGGCCCCATCGCGCGGTGTACTCGCGCAGCGACGGGACGCCACCCCCGGCCTCGCGCTCGAGCTGGATCCTGAGCGTCATGACCGCGTCGGCATCGGCCAGGGCGTGCTCCAGCCGGTCGGCAACGTGTACCCCCGGCCACGATTCGAAGCCCCGCACCCAGGCGGGGGGTCCGGCCAGCCAGACCGATGCTCCCAGCGCCGTCAGCGCGTGCAGGTTCGAACGGGCGACGCGCGAATGACCGATGTCACCGACGATCGCGATCTTCTTCCCGTCGAGTGACCCGAGTGCGTCGCGCAGGGTCAGCGCGTCGAGCAGCGCCTGGGTGGGATGCGCATGCGACCCGTCACCGGCGTTGACGATGCGGACCGGAACGCTGCGGGCGGCGAGGTACGGAGCCCCGCTCATCGAGTGGCGCAGGATGACCGTGGTCACGCCGGTGCGCTCCAGGGCGCGCAGCGTATCGACCAGTGACTCGCCCTTCGTGACGCTGCTGACGTCGATGGGGAGCTCCACCACCTGGGCCCCGAGCGCCTCAGCCGCCAGCTCGAAGCTGACCCGGGTCCGGGTCGACGGCTCGCAGAAGGCCAGCCCCACCACCTCGCCGCGCAGCAGGTCGAGCGTCTCCCGCCGCAGTCGCCGCTCGCGCATCTCGACCGCCAGGTCGAGGCATTCATCCAGCTGATCGCGGGTGAGCTGGTCCACGTCGAGCAGGTGACGATGCGGCCAGCCGGTCACCGGCGCCGCCCCGGCATCGGGCCAGGACACGACAACGCCACCGGCGGTGGGCCGATGGCGGGTGGTGTGACCGTTCGCGACGTCAAGCATCTGATCGCTCCTTGGCGGCCTCTCAGGACCGTCCTTAAAGGGTTTCGGACAGTATACCGATGGGCGCTACCTCAGTGCCCGCGGCGGTGGATGTGCAGCGCAACCGCCAGTCCGGTCAGTCGCTCGGTGTCGGACAGGAACGGCCCGATCAGCTCCTCGATCCGCGTCAGCCGGCTGCGCACCGTGTTGTAGTGGACGTACAGGCGCCGCGCAGCTTCGGCCGCGTTGCGGGTCGCCACGTACGCCTCGAGGGTGTCGACCAGGTTCGACCGATGCTCCCGATCGTATACGGCGAGCGGCGCGATCATCGTGTCGCGGAAGGCCGACAGCTCCAGGTCCGACACGCTGGCCAGCAGGCGATCCAACCCCATCCGCTCGAAGATGACCACCTCGCCCGGGCTTCGCCAGCGGCCCACCTCCAGCGCGCGGCGCGCCTCGGCATGGCTCGCGCGCAGCTCGAGCGGGTCGTCCCGCAAGCGACCGATTCCGACGCTCACCGGCGTCGCCGGCAGGCGCCGGGCAGTCTCTCGTCGGAGACTGGCGGCTGCCTCGACCAGAGCCGCCGGATCCGTCCCACGGGGGGCGAGCAGCGCCGCCGCCTGGGTGCTGCGCTCCCAGACGATGGCACCCGGCCCGAGCGCTGTGCGTGCCGCATCGGCGAGCGCGCGGACGGTGTCGGCATCGCCGCCGGTCGAGGACTCGGCCTGGGCCAGGAGCACAGCGCGCGGGAGCGACAGGTCCCAGCCGAAGGCAGCGGCCCGCTCCGAGAGGACGCTGCGATCGGTGAAGTTGCCGCTCACCAGCTCCTCCAAACAGACCGCCTGGAAACGCTTGTCGTCCTCGACCAGGGCGCGCGCCTGCACCTGGCGCAGCGCGGCAACCGTGGCGGCGAACTGGAGGGCCTCGAGATCGTCGGTGCTCAGCGTCTCGGCCGCAGCCAGGGCCAGGATCGCCCCGTACGGCTCCCCGTCGACCATAATCGGCTGGACGGTGGCCGACGCATTGGCCACGCGGATCGAGGCCCAGCGTCCGTTCTGTGCGCCATTTGTATCGGTGCCGGCTCCATCGAGCGCGACCCGTTCGACGTCGAGCTCTCCGGATCCGGTGAGCACCTCGCCATGCTGGTCGACGATGAGGACGGGGTGCTCGAGAAGCTCGGCGAGGGTGAGCGCAATCTCACGCAGTCCGCCGCCGCCGAGCACGATCCTGGTGAAGCGGTCGTGAATTTCGGCCGCCCGTTGCAGGCGCAGCGATTGCTCGTTGAGGATCACGCTCAGAACGGCGCTGATGATGTCGTTGAAGCTGCTCTCCGGCGGCAGCTCGATGAGCGGAAAGCCACAGGCATCCGCGGCGGTGAGCATGGCGGGCGGGATCTCCTCGAGGTATCGATCCGGCTTAATTGCGATGCCGGCCAACCCCTTCGCGTGCAGCCCGGGTACGAGGGTTCCAAGCGCGGCGCGGTCGTCGCGTAGCGGGTAGGCGGTGGTCAGGAGGAGCTCGTCTGGCTGGACCCAGGGCAGGATGTCAGGCACCTCCATCACGTTGACATGACGCACGCGCCGCTCGAGGCCGGCCATACCGGCGAGGACGCGCGCGTGCTGGAGGGGCGGCAGATCGAGCGCCCGGCTGAGGGTGATCGAGGAGTCCGTCATACGCTGTCATGTTCTCACACACCACGGGGTGGTGAGTGGCAGAGATTGCCAATGACTGAGGTGCACCGTGACCCTAGCATTGGCGTCTGATGAGGGTCCGGAGCCGATGACGCAGACCGCGGCGGGCGCGTTTCCGCAGCAACGATTCGCAGCAACCCGGATCAGCGACGCGATCGTGGCCGAGCTCCTGAATGCCGGCCGTGAGGGGATCGTCGAAGGGGTACACCGCTCCGCGCTGAACATCCGCTGCGACGGCCGTCTGCTGACCGTCGCGCATGAATCGTTGGGTGGCCTTCCGAACGGGGTCCTGATCGATCCGCCGATTGCGCTCGACAAGATCGGGATCGCCCTCGGGATGCCCGTCCAGATCGACGGAGTGGCGCTCCGCGTGCCGGGTGCCTCGTTGGTTGTCCTCCTCAGTGCGGCCGTGAGCTGGCCGCCGGCCATGCCGGTTGTGCGCGGTATCAGCCAGACCGAGCGAATTGAGCGTGCTGAGCGAGCGATGCAGCTTGCCGCCGATCACGCGCCGCGGGTTGGACTCGGGCCACTTCTCGTCGGGATCGGGGATCAGCAGACTAATGTCGGATCACTCGGGCGAGCCGCGGCAGGATCTCTTGCCTCTGCCGTGGAGGCGCTCGACAAGGGAAGCTCCGAGCAGGCGGTCACCGCCGCGTATCCGCTCATCGGCCTGGGCCCGGGCGCCACTCCGTCCGGCGACGACCTGTTGGTCGGGTTGGCAGCGGGCCTGGCAGCGACGGACCACCCGATGGCGCGCTCGTTCGCAGCAGGCGTTGCCCGGCAGGCGGTCGGCTTGACGACATCAGTGGCTGAGAGCTACCTGTTCCACGCTGGTCGCCTGGAATTCTCCGAACGCGTGCACTCGGCGGCGCTCGCGGTGCTGACCAGTCCCCAGCGGGACGTGCCGGCCGCCGTGACCACGGCGCTGGCGTGGGGCGCATCGTCCGGAGCGGACCTGCTGGTCGGCCTCCTGGTCGGGATCCAGGCGGGAGCCCCGGGCCTCGCGGAACGGCTGCGGGTGTGTGCCACAGAACGCAACGTGGCCGCGTGAGCGTCGTCCGCCAGCGGGTCTTCCGCAACGCATATCGGGACTCGGTGGAGCTGATGCGCATCGCCGCCGAGATCGAGCACCTCCCCGGCGTCATCCGTGCCGGGCTGGTGATGTGCACACCCGCCAACCTGGTGATCGTGGCCGAGGCGGGCCTGGGCACGGGCCTCGATCCCGCTGCCGGGCCGAATGACATGGTGGTGGCCCTTGCGGCCAACGACGACGCGGCGGCCGAAGCTGCCTTTGAGCGAGCCGCCACGCTGATGCGCGGCGCCGCCGCCGAGGCGGCCGGTGAAGGGCAACGCTTCGTGCCCACCACGATCGCAGAGGCCGTCGCGGAGCTCCCAGAGCTGAACCTGGCCCTGATCTCGACCCCCGGGACCTACGCTGCCGCCGAGGCGCTGAAGGCGCTGAAGCGGGGGATGCACGTCTTCCTCTTCAGCGACAACGTCCCGGTCGAGGACGAGATCGAGCTCAAGCAGCTCGGCGTTCGCAAGGGGCTGCTGGTGATGGGCCCCGACTGCGGGACCGCGATCCTTGACGGCGTCCCCCTCGGATTCGCGAACGCGGTCCGTCCCGGCCGCGTGGGCCTCGTGGGGGCGAGCGGAACGGGGATGCAGCAGGTCACGTGCCTGCTGGATGCTTTCGGCGCGGGGGTCTCTCAGGCGATCGGGGTCGGTGGTCGCGACCTCCACGAGGAGGTCGGCGGCCTGATGATGCTGGCAGGTCTGGAGCGCCTCGTCGCCGACAAGGGGACCGACGTCGTGGTGCTGATCTCCAAGCCGCCGGCGCCCTCCGTCGCGGCGAAGGTCCTCGGCGCCGCATCGGTTGCATCCAAGCCGGTGGTCGTCAACTTCCTCGGCGGCGACGCCGATGCCATCCGCGCATCCGGCGCACACCCTGCCTTGACATTCGAGGAGGCGGCCCGGATGGCGGCCGAGTTGAGCCTCGGGGCCGCGCCCGCCCCGCTCGACGACGACGCGGGTGACCCCGTCGCGTGGGCCGCCGGCTTCGGGCATGGCCAGGACCGCATCGCCGGGCTGTATTCAGGCGGGTCGCTGGCGAGCGAGGCGACGGTCGTCCTCAAGAGCCTCCTGGGCGCCGATGTTGCGGCGGAGCAGCGGATCGTGGACCTTGGCGACGACGAGTACACCGTGGGCCGCCCCCACCCCATGATCGACCCGCGGCTGCGCAGCGAGAAGATCGAGGAGGCGGGCGGCGACCCGCACGTGGCCGTGATCCTGCTCGACATCGTCCTTGGCTATGCGTCCCACCCCGATCCAGCCGGCGCGCTGATCCCAGCCATCAGCTCGGCCCGCGACGCGGCAGCGGCAGCTGGCCGCGAACTTGTGGTTGTGGCATCCGTTTGCGGCACACCGGGCGATCCGCAGGGACTGGCGGGCCAGCGCGCCATCCTGGCCGATGCCGGCATCCACCTCGCCGCCAGCAATGCCCGCGCCGCTCGCCTTGCCGGCCTTCTGGTGCAGCAGGCCGCGATGCGCGAGGTGCATGCCTGATGATGCCGAACGGCGTGCAGGCGCTGAACATCGGGCTCGCAGGCTTCGCCGAGCCGATCGCCGCCGCCGGCGCCGCGGTCCTCAACCTCGACTGGCGACCTCCGGCAAACGCGGATCCTGAGCTTGGGATGCTCATCGCGCGGCTCGAGGACGATCCGGACGACGCCATCGGCGCCGTGGTCGCGGGGGCCAACGGCACCGCGCTCGACCGGCTCCTGGGCGCAAGCCCGTTCCTGGTCGACGTCCAGCCGGCCGGTACCGCCATCCCGGGCCTCACTGGCCGGATGCTGCTCCATTCCGGACCGCCCATCGCCTGGGAGCGGATGTGCGGGCCGATGCGCGGCGCGATCATCGGCGCGTCGCTGTTCGAGGGCTGGGCATCCACTCCCGAGGAGGCCGAGCACCTCGCGGAGAGCGGCGAGATCGCCTTCGACGCGTGCCATCACCTCGGCGCCGTCGGCCCGATGGCGGGCGTGGTGTCCCCCTCCATGCCGGTGGTCGTGGTGGAGAACACCGCCGCCGGCAACCGCTCGTTCGCCACTCTCAACGAGGGGCTCGGCAAGGTGCTCCGCTTCGGGGCGTACGACGAATCGGTGCTCGGACGGCTGCGCTGGTTCCGCGACGTCTTCGCCCCCACGCTGAGCCGAACCCTGGCAGCCACCGGCCCGATCGACCTCAAGAGCATCACCGCCCAGGCGCTGCAGATGGGCGACGAGGGCCACAACCGCAACGTTGCCGCCACCTCGCTCTTCGTGCGGAGCATCGCTCCAACGCTGGTCCGCACCGCTGACGAGGCCGATGCCGCGGCTGCCCTCGACTTCCTGCGTGGCAACGACCACTTCTTTCTCAACCTGTCGATGGCCGCCTGCAAGTCCGGCCTCGACGCCGCGCACGGGATCC
>JBDTYC010000080.1:0-7041 GCA_040005815.1 Chloroflexota bacterium | reverse complement strand
TCACCTCGCCCTGACCGACGCATGGGTGGCTGGCTGGCGCGGCTTCGCCTGGGAGCTGCCGGGAGGCGTCGCCGCCGATCCGTTCGGGGCGCCGCTGGATGCCGAGCTGGCCTACGACCCCGCTTGCCGAGTCAACCCGCCGCTCTCATCGCGGGCGGAGGCGCTTGCCCTGCTGGCCGGCGTCGCGGATGGATCGATCGACGCCATCGCCACCGACCACGCTCCGCATCCGCGCGAGCGAAAGGGGGTCGAGTTCGGTGTCGCTGCGCCGGGGATGATCGGCCTGGAGACAGCCCTCTCACTCGGCCTGGCGGCGGTGGAGGCGGGAAGCCTGGAGCTCGGGCGACTGCTCACGGCGCTCAGCACGCGCCCCGCGGCACTGATCGGCGAGACGCGGAGCCTGGCCGACGGAACGGTCGCCGACCTGGTCGTCTTCGATCCTGCGGCTCGCTGGCAGGTCGAGGCCTCGGCTCTGGTGTCCTCCTCATCCAACACGCCGCTGCTTGGGATGGAGCTGCCCGGGGTGGTGCGGATGACCGTGGCGGGTGGGCGGATCACCTATCGCGATGGGTTCGACGCCATCGGCTGAGCCACCGGCGCAGTGCGTGGCGGCCGGATGTGGGACCATGCGCACCGCCCATGTCGATCCGCACGAACGAGGAACTCGATCCGAATGAAGGGCCAGGCTTCGGGTGCTTCGTCTGGCAGGCGGTCCTGTTCGCCGGCCTCCTCTTCCTCATCCCGGTCGGCCTCTTCACCTTCAACTGGCCGGTCTGGCTGCTCGTCGTGCTCCTCTTCGTCGACATGGTCCTGCTCTTCTTTATCAGCATGACGAGCGTCTTCCTGCTTCGGGTCTTCTTCGCTGATCGCCGTCGGGGCCGCGGCCGCACCATCGGGGCCGCTGGCCCGACCCGCGTCATCACCACTGAGGAGGCAGCGGCAGCCCAGGCCGATGAGCCGACCAACGAGGGGGAGGCGGAGTAATGCCGCTGATGGTCACGTTCTTCAACGTGCGCAAGGGACGCGACGCCATCTTCAAGCGCGGGATGCGCCACTTCTTCCCGAAGGCGATGAAGCGCTACGAGGCCGACTACGGGATCCGTTTCATCGGCTGGTTCAACGTCACCGAGGGGTCGGAGTGGAACAACGTGCTGATCCTCGACCTGCCGACCTACGCGGTCCTCGACCAGCTGTACCTCGATCCCGCGGCGCGCGGACTCGGCCATCGGGTCGCCGAGTCGGTCTTCGACAAGAAGCACATCATCTTCCTGCGCGAGCGGATGGGCCCCGACCTGGTCTTCAAGCCGTGAGCGCGCCGCGCATCTCGGCCCTCCGCGAGCTGGCGGGCGAGGCCGAGCTCGAGCGGCGTGACTTCGTCTACGAGGCCACCGAGCAGCTCCGCCGATTCCTGGACGCCAACCGTGAGCGCCTCCTCGAGATCGGCCCTATCAAGCTCGTCGACGACGAGCAGGACTACCTCGTCTTCAACCCGATCGACGACGTGTGGACCACCCGTCTGACCTACCAGGACCCCGCGGACAGCGAGTGGTACGACGAGGAGCAGACAGTCGACGCCGTGAGCGAGGTTGTCGAGCTCTACAACCTGGCTGACATCCTGTCGTGGTTCATCGAGGCCGCCCACGACCCCACCGAGCACCTCGTGGCAGCCGACAAGCTGGCCGAGCACGAGGAGGTCGCCGAGGAACCGCACGACGAGGACTGGCAGGCGGGCCTCCCGACGACCCAGCAGGAGACAATCGCCGCGCAGCGCCTCTGGCAGCTGGCCGACGCGTATCGGACCCAGATCAGCGACCAGCAGAAGCAGGTGCTCCGCGAGTTCGCCGCCAACGCGGAGGAGGTCCTGAAGCGCACGGGCGACCTCGTCCTGCTCGACGAGGAGAACGACACGCTCGTGCTGCGCTCGGATGGCCGGTTCGAGACGAGCCTCGACCTCTCCGACATGCCGAATGGGACGGCGCTCAGCACCGAGCCGCATCGCGTCGGCCTGACTGTCACCGACGCCCGCACGGTGGCCGACGTGTACGACCCGACCGACGTCCTCCAGTGGGTCACCGATGCCCTCACCGAGCGCTACCCGGCGGTCGACTTCAGCGCGGTGTACGAGTAGGCCGATGGAGCCCATCCCGGTCGGAACGCGCGCGCACCACCTGCCGCAAGGGGATGCCCTCGTGAACGCCGGCGTCGAGGAGCTGTTCGAGGCCGCCGGCGGCCTGCGTCGCGGGCACTTCCTGCTGAAGAGCGGCCGCCACTCGAATCGATACCTCGAGAAGTTCGCGGTGCTCCAGTACCCGGTCCTGGCGGTGGAGATCGGACGCCGCCTGGCCGCCTCGCTGATCGATCACGACCCGACCCTGGTGGTCGGCCCGACCACCGGCGGCGCCCTCCTCTCGGCCGAGACGGCCCGTCAGCTCGAGGCTGCGCTGGGACGGACGGTACGCGGCGTCTTCGCCGAGCCGATGGAGCGCGGCACGCGTGCCCTGCGCCGTGGCTGGCCGGTCGCCGTCACCGATCGCGTCGTGCTGGTCGACGACATCTTGACCACCGGCGCGTCGCTGGCCGAGACCGTCTCCGCGGTGCGCAGCGCAGGCGCCACACCCCTGCTGGCCACCGTGATCGTCGATCGTTCGACCGGGCCGGTCGAGGTTGGATGCCCAATCCTGTCCCTCGGACGGATCGAGATCGCCACGTGGACGGCCGATGACTGTCCGGCCTGCGGCCGTGGCGAGCCGATCGTGAAGCCGGGGAGCAGCGCCGCTACCTGACGCCAGGCTCCTCGCGCTCGACCCAGGGGGCCCGCCACTCCGGCGCCGAGACCGGGGGGCCGAAGTAGACGCGCTCACGATGCACAAGGCCATCGCGGAGCTCAAAGACGGTGATCCCCAGCCACCGCGAGCCGTCTCCGTAGTGGACGATGGCCTCACCCCACCAGGTCTCGCCCGAGCCTCCCATGCGCCCCGGTTCGACGCGTGGCGCTCCCTCCGGGCGTCCGGAGCGCACCGCGCGATAGTTGGCGCTGCTCGTCACCACTTCGCCAGATTGCGGCCATGCCTCCTGCCAGTCCGGATGGCGCAGTGCCTCCATCGCCGGAAAGTCATCCGCCGCGCTCGCAGCGACATAGCGCCGAATCAGGTCCTCGCCCGCCATGCTGTTCATGCGTCGCTGGTCCTCCGTCACTCTCCCGCCGCCGGCTCCTGCCAGTTCACCTGGGTCAGTCGAGCCGGAGGATACTCGCCGTCCAGAGGGACGATCCCCGTCTCTGCCTCCAGCGGAATGCCGATCGGCGCCACGAAGTAGCGGCCGGCAAGGCGCCTGGCCTCTGGATCCAGGGCGAACCCCGCCTTTGCCCGGTGGAAGGTCACGGTCAGGTCGGCCACCACCACCGGGTCGGAGCGGGTGCCATCGGTCAGGTCGATGCGCGTTGGAGTGTCGACGGCAAGGACGCGGCACGGTCGGCCGCCCGCCCGCGCGTGGGTCACGATCGCGTTCATGAGATCGACCGCACTGGAGATCGGCTCGCGCAGCGGCCCCGACGCGCTGCTGCCGAGCAGCGCGTCGATCAGCAGGCTCGCTGGTGAGAGGCGCGCGCGCAGCTGGAGCAGCAGCTCCGGCGTCGGCGCCACGAACAAAGACAACGCGCCGCCCGAAGCCATCGCCTGCAGCACCGCCCAGTTGTGGGCAGCGGCCACGCCGCTGATTCGCGCGGGGTCGCCAACCAGGACCACGGTCACCGCCCGCCCTGCCGCGGCGAGGCGACGGGCCGCAACGAACCCATCGCCGCCGTTGTTGCCGGGTCCGCATAGGATCGCGGTGAGGAGCGCCGGGGCCAGCGGACCGCCCGGCCCCGCCACCGGCTCGGTCATTGACGAAAGCTCGGCGAGCGCCAACTCGGTGACTGCCGTGCCGGCGCTCTCCATCAGGGCATCGGGGGCGAGGCCAAGCCCCTGCGCCGCCTCGTCGATGCGGGCCATCTCATCTCCGCCGATGAGGACAGTCACCGACCGCACCGGCCGTTCGGCCGGATCGGTCATGGCAGGGTCTTCAGGTACTCGACGACGGTGGCGATCTCCTCGGCCGTGAGGTTAGTCGGCGGCCCGCCAAAGACCGGCATGCCGCCGCGCTCGATGTCTGCCACGGCCGGATCGGTGCCGGCGATCCACAGGTTGGCCCAGTCGTCAGGGTGATCGGAGCCCAGCGCCTGGAGGTTCTCGCTGATCGGGCCGTTCTTCACCTCGTGGAGATTCGGGAACGGCCCCTGCCCCGCGAGATCCGGTCCGTGGCAAGCCTGACATGCGGCCGCCTTGATAATCGAGACCGCATTCAAGCCGCCGCTCGATGGCTCCGGCGTGCCGCCGATGATGGCCGGGTTCGCGCCATTCAGGTTGGTGGCGAAGAAGGCCGCGCCGGCGAGGAGCATTGCTCCGGTCAGTGCCAGCGCCCAGCGAGGGATGCCACGCGTGCGCGACTCGATCGGGGTGTGGACAGTCATCGGCTCAGTGCGCGGCCGGCGCAGTGAGCACATCGACGGTCACCGCGTAGTCCGCGGGGCGCGCGCTGGTATACATCAGGAAGACGTTGAGCGCGAGGACGGCGGCCGCCAGGGCGCTCAGGCCGATCCCCGCCCCAAGCACGAGGCGGAACCAGAAGACCAGCCCGTCGATCTCCTCGGGCGGCGCCCCCTGCGCCAGCAGCGAGCCGTGGGCCACGCCCCCCGAGATGAGCGCCAGACCGGCCAGCCCCGCACCTGCGAAAGCGGCCCAGAGGGTCGCCTCGGCGAGGAGCGTTCCGCCCCAGTCGCGGCGGAGGAGGCGAGGGAATGCGTGGTCGGCGAATGCCAGGAAGGCGACCGTGGCCGTGCCCAGCAGGGCGAAGAGCTGGACGCCGACGCCCCACTCGGTCCTCACGACCAGCGCATGGACCGACCCAAGGGAGCCAATTGCCTCGAGGAGCGAGGTGGCGACCAGGAAGGTGAGGGCCACCAATGCGAACGGGATCGTGCCGGGCGAGAGGACAAGGGTCCAGCGCCCGCTCAAGCTGAGGAGCAGGTTCGCGACCACGATGAAGGCGGGGAGGACAAGCAGGAACGTCGCCACGTTGCCGATCTGGGTGATCGCGAACGGCACCGAGCTGTCCAGCAGGGTACTGAGCGGAGCGAGGGTTGCCAGGCTGAGCCAGAGGAGCCAGCCGAGCATCGCCATTCCCCACGAGTAGACCGGGTTATTGGCGGCCCGCGGGATCACGTAGTAGAGCGTCCCGATCGCCAGCCCGCTCAGGCACAGCGTCTGCAGCGCGCGCCCGTAGAACGCATTCACCAGCGCGGCCGCCACGTCCGACAACTTGACGAATGGCTCGAAGCTGGCGAGGGTCGCGAGGCCGTACAGCCCCAACAGCCCCAGCAGCGCGACCCCGAAATACCAGATGCTCACGTACGGAATCCGATCGGCTGAGGCGAGCACCGTCCGCCAGAACGCGGCGTTCACCAGCAGGAGTGCCAACAGGAGCACTCCGTCGACCGGCGGTGGAAACTCGGTGAGCCGTCCGGAACCAGTGAGCTGCGGCACGTAGATCGCCGCAAGTCCGGCCACCAGGCCGATGTTCCACAGCGCCGCCGCCCCTGACGCCATCGCCTCGCCGACCAGGCGCCGCCCCACGAGGCGCGGGGTGATGAAGAAGACTGCCCCAAGTCCCGCGTTGCCGAGCCAGCCGTAGACCAGACCATTCCAGAAGCCCGAGGTCGTGGTTGCCGGGCTGAGCTCAAAGGTGAGCACGCCACTGAACGTGGGCGCGCTGAGACGGATCGTGAGCACGTCGGGGAAGAGCTGGAGCGCGACCCACAGCAGGCCGATTCCGGTGGCGACCAGGAACCAGACGAGTGCGGCGACCAGGAAGGCGGTGGCGGCGTTGTCTGGCTCGTTCGGAAGGATGGGGCGACGGACCTTCGGTGGCTGGTCGTAGGGTCGCAGCTTCTTCGGGTTCACGGCCATCGGCGTGCGCAGCCTCGCATCGATCGGGACGGGTCGCGACCGCGCGAACCCGGCGGCATTGTAGCTGACCACTCGTCAGCCATCGGCCGAAAGTTTGACCAATCTCGGTCCCGGCCCTAGCATGCCCAAGCGGGGTGGAGCAGTGGTAGCTCGTCGGGCTCATAACCCGAAGGTCGTCGGTTCGAATCCGTCCCCCGCAACCACAGACTCTCAGTAACGAACGCCGCCTCCCGCCAGGCGGCGTTCGCCTATGGCGCGATGTGGTGGTCCAGCCGGCTGAGGAGTCCAGTCTAGGCCGCGCGCCTCAGGTAGCCCGATGTGCCCCCGGCTCCATCTCCACCATCGCGTGGTGGATGCCGTATCCATCCATGAGGGCGAGGTACGGATCCGGGTCAAAGGCTTCGGGCGCGTGCACGCCGGTGCTCGACCAGGCCCCGGATGCCAGCAGCTCCATGGCGATGACGGGATTGAAGCCTGTCTGCCAGCCGACCACCTGGGAGCCGGTCGTGCGGAGCGTCTCCTCGGCATCGGCCATCTGGTACAGGAAGACCTCGCGCGGCCGGCCGTCCTTGCGGCCGATGACCCAGGTCCCCACCACTGCTCGACCGACCATCTTGTCACCCATGGTGATCGGGTCGGGAACGACCGCGGCGACCACGTCGCGTGGCGAAACTTCGACGCCCCGCACCTTCACGGGCTCGGTACGGTCGAGGCCGATGTCGTGCAGGAACTGGAGCTTGGCGATGAAATCACTGCCGAGCGCGTACTTGAACGTCACGCGGCGCACGTCCTTGAGGTAGCGCGGCACGAGCAGCACCTCCTCGTGCTCGACGTTGACGCATTCGACCGGGCCGATCCCCTCCGGAAACGGGAACGACTCCGGCGCGCTGAAGGGCTCGGTGGTGATCCACTCGCCTCGTCCGCCGTGCCACTCGACCGGTGGATTGAGGCACTCCTCGATCGTGGTCCAGATGCTGAAGACCGGGGCGAAGGCGTAGCCGGGGATGTGCAGGTCGCCGCCGTCGCGGATGTGGACCTC
>JBDTYC010000079.1:0-7082 GCA_040005815.1 Chloroflexota bacterium | reverse complement strand
GAGGAGCGCGAGCTGGACTGGCTGCGAAACATGAGCGACTGGATGATCAGCAAGAAGCGCTACTACGGGCTTGCGCTGCCGATCTGGGAGTGCACCGACTGCGCCGCCTGGGAAGTCATCGGGTCGCGCGATGAGCTCAGGGAGCGCGCAGTGGCCGGCTGGGAGACCTTCGAGGGGCACTCCCCGCACAAGCCGTTCATCGACCAGGTCGAGATCGAATGCGCTTCCTGCGGCGGCCGATCCCGGCGGGTCTCGGACGTCGGCAACCCGTGGCTGGATGCGGGGATCGTGAGCTTCAGCACGATGGGCTGGAACGCGAACCGCGACTACTGGCAAGAGTGGTTCCCGGCCGATTTCATCACCGAGGGCTTCCCCGGACAGTTCCGCAACTGGTTCTACGCGCTGCTCACCATGTCCACCGTACTCGCCGACGGGCCGATGACGAAGACGATCTTCGGCTACGCCACCGTCCTCGATGAGCACGGCGAGGAGATGCACAAGAGCAAGGGCAACGCCATCGCCTTTGACGAGGCAGCCGAGGAGATCGGCGCCGACGTGATGCGCTGGATGTACGCGGCCGCCAATCCGGCCGCGAACCTGAACTTCGGCTATGGCCCCGGGCACGAGGTCGTGCGGCGCTTCTTCCTGCCGCTCTGGAATACGTACGGCTTCCTCGTGACCTACGCCCGGCTCGACGGCTGGACCCCGTCGGCGACCGACGACGCCGTGGAGGCGGCGCGAACCCTGCTGGACCGATGGATCCTCTCCCGCCTCGACAGCCTCGTCCTCGACGTGCGGCGGGCGCTCGATGCCTACGACGCGGCTCGCGCCGCCCGGATGATGGAGGGGTTCGTCGAGGACCTCTCGAACTGGTACGTCCGGCGCAACCGTCGCCGATTCTGGAAGGGCGTCCTCGATGACGACAAGCGTGCCGCCTACGCCACCCTGCACGAGGTGCTTGCCACCGTGATCGGCCTCCTGGCACCATTCGTCCCGCACCTCTCCGACGCCATGTGGGGCAACCTGGTCGCCGCGGTCAACCCGTCTGCGGCAGACAGCGTGCACCTGACCGACTACCCGGCGAGCATCCCGGGGCGCGCGCAGCCCGAGGTCGACGCGGCGGTCGCCCTGGCGCGCGAGGTCGTGGCCCTGGGACGTACGGCACGGGCCGCGTCTGGGCTGAAGACGCGTCAGCCGCTGGCCACGGTGCGCGTCAAGCTGCCGGCGTCCGCGAACGGCGGGCTGAGCCGGGATGAGGCCACGGCCGCCGAGCTCGAGGCCGAGATCCTCGAGGAGCTGAACGCCAAGTCACTTGAGGTGCTCACCGACGCATCGGAGCTGGTGGAGCGGGCCCTGTATCCGCTCCTGCCGGTGATCGGGCCGCGCCACGGAGCCGACGTCGGCAAGATCATGGCCGCCGCTCGCTCAGGCGACTGGCAGGTGCTCGACGGCGGGGGAGCGGAGGCGGGCGGCGTCGCGCTGGCCGCCGACGAGTTCGAGCTGACTGCCCGGGCGCGACCCGGCCACGAGGTTGCCGAGGCGGGCGACCTGCTGGTGGCGCTCGACACCCAGCTGACCCCCGAGCTGGAGGCCGAGGGGCTAGCCCGCGAGGTGGCGCACCGCCTCCAGGGGCTCCGCAAGTCGGCCGGTCTGGAGGTGAGCGATCGGGTGGTCGCGTCGATCGACGGTCCGGCGGCCGTGCTGGTCCAGCTCGCCCCGCATCGCAACTGGCTCGCGGACGAGATCCTCGCTGTGGCGCTCGACCTGGGCGGTGAGGTTGACCTCGGCCCGTCGCCGACTGTCGAGGAGGTCACACTGCCCGAGGGCCGGCTGCGACTGGGCGTGCGCCGCGCCTGACGCGGCGCATCGCGTACCATCGGACCGGTGAGCAGCGAGGGGTCGACGAGCGGCGGATTCATGAGAGGCGTCGTGCTGCTGCTCACGGCGCTCACGATCCTCGTCGCCGACCAGGTGACCAAGGCCCTGGTCGTTGCCAACCTGGCAGTCGGCGAGAAGGCACGGCTGCTCGGCGACGTGGTGCAGGTGTGGCACGCTCAGAATCGTGGAGCGGCATTCAGCCTCTTCCAGGGCGGCACGATCGTGTTCCTGGTCGTCTCGGTCCTCTCCATCGGCATGGTTGCCTACTTCTACCGGAGCTTCCGCGATCGCAGCGCGTGGCTCCACCTCGTGCTGGGGATCGTCCTGGGCGGGACGCTTGGCAACTTCACCGATCGGCTTCGCCAGGGATACGTCACCGACTGGCTGTCGGTCGGCATCGGCGACACGCGCTGGCCAACCTTCAACGTCGCCGACTCCTCGGTCGTGGTCGGCATCGGGATCCTGGTGCTCTACCTCTTCCTCACCAGCCCGGACCGACGCGAGGCGACCGCGTGAGCGATGCGGCCACGGTCGGCGACCGGGTCGTGACCGGCGTGGGCGCGAGTGGCCGATTCGACCTGGCCGTGAGCGCGCTGGCCGAGATCAGCCGTGCCCATGCCCAGCGCCTCATCTCCGATGGCAGGGCAGTCGTGGACGGACGTCGCGCTCGTGCCTCGGACCGTTTGCGAGGCGGTGAGACGATTCAGGTCGAGCTCTCGGCGCCGCCCGATGCGACGTTGATCGGGGAGTCGATTCCGCTGCGGATCGCCTACGAGGATGCGGCGATGCTCATCGTCGATAAGCCGACGGGGCTGGTCGTGCATCCGAGCCATGGGCACGCCACCGGGACGCTGGTGCATGCGCTCATCGGACGGGCGCAGGAGCGAGGCGAAGCACTCGGATCGATCGCCGGAGTGGGGCGGCCGGGGATCGTCCACCGGCTCGACAAGCAGACCTCGGGCCTGATTCTGGTCGCCAAGACCGATGCAGCCCAGGCGAGCCTGATGCACCAGTTCGCGGCTCGCAGCATCGAGAAGGAGTACCTCGCCCTGGTGCGCGGTGCCCCTCCCGCCCCGCGGGGTCGGATCGAGGCGCCGGTCGGCCGCGACCCGCGCGACCGCCAGCGGATGGCGGTCGTCGCCGGCGGACGCGCGGCCGTGACCGAGTACGAGACACTTGGCAGCGCGGAAGGCCACTCGCTGCTCTCGCTCCGCCCGCTCACCGGGAGGACGCATCAGTTGCGAGCGCACCTCGCTTATCTCGGTCTGCCGATCGCCGGCGACCTGCGCTACGGCGGCGGGATTGGGCCGGGGAGCCTCGAGCGCCAATTCCTGCACGCAACCCGCCTCACCCTCGCGCGTCCCCTCGATGGGCGGCGAATGATGGCGTGGAGCGAGCTGCCAGCGGACCTGGCGGCCTCGCTGGTGGCGAGCGGGATCGCGAGTGAACGCCTCCCGGTCGGGATCGGCGCCGCCGTGGTGAAGGACGCGGGTTGAGCGACCGCCCTGCGGCCAAACCCGCGAAGCGCCTCGCCTTCCCGAACCCGCTGCTGGTCGTCGTGTCGGGGCCGTCCGGGGTCGGCAAGAGCACAATCGTGGCCGAGCTTTCGCGGCGCCATCCGCAGGTCGTCCCGATCGTGACCGCCACCACCCGGGAGCAGCGCGAGGGGGAGCTCGACAAGGTGCATTACCACTTCCTGAGCCCCGAGGAGTTCCAGCAGCTCCGGGAACGCAACGGCCTGCTGGAGCACGCGATCGTCCACGATCACTGGTACGGGACGCCGGTCGACCAGGTCCGCGGGATCCTCGCGGCGGGACGCGACGCGATCCTGACGATCGATCCGCAGGGTGCTCGATCGGTTCGTACGCTCGTGCCGGATGCGCTGCTGATCTTCATCATGCCGCCCTCGATCGAAGATCTCGACCAGCGCCTGGCGCGACGCGGCTCGGAGGACGGCGAGGAGCGCGCGAAGCGGCGCCACAATGCCGAGGCCGAGATGGCGGCGGCCGGCGACTACGACTACGCGATCGTGAACCAGACCGATCATCCCGACGACGCCGTCGAGCAGATCTGGGAGATCATCCAGGCCGAAGCCAGGCGCGACCCACCGCGGCGCGTCCAGGTCTGAGCGAGGTGGCCGGAGTGGCCGCCCAGAGGACGGTGCGCGTCGCGGTCGAGGCGCTCGCCGACCGGCCGGAGCGCGCCTTCAGCTATCGGCTCCCGCCGGAGCTCGGGGATCCCGCTCCCGGCTCGCTCCTCCTCGTGCCGTACGGGCGCCGGCTGGCGCTCGGCTACCTGCTCCCCGGAACGGTGGACGCGGAGCCGGGGATCGAGCTGCGGGCCGTCGAGGCCGTCGTCTCGGCGCCGATGCTGACGTCGGACCTGCTGACCCTGGCCGAGGAGATCTCCGTCTATTACTGCGCGCCGCTCGGCGCCACGATCGCCGCCATGCTGCCGCCGGGGCTCGAGTCGCGCCTCGAGCGGCGCTGGAGCTCACCCGACCCCAGCTCGTTGCCTGGGGCCGTGCGGGCAGCGCTTTCATCGTCCGATGAGCTCACTGACGCAGCGCTCAAACGGATCCTCGGGCCTCGCTGGAGCGCGGCTGCCGACGGGCTGCGACGGTCGGGGGCGCTTGCGGCGAGCTGGTCCCTGCGGCCACCCGAGCTCCGGGCGCGGCGCGTTCGGACGCTGCGGCGCCTGTCGGAGGCGGCGACGTCGGCACGTCCCGCACCGCTCCAGCGCACCATCCTCGATGTCCTTGGCGCCGAGCCGCGCAGCCTGCCGGACCTCGCCCAGGAGATTGGGGTCGAGCCGGCGTCGCTGCTGGCGGCGGGTCGTCGATTGGTCGCTCGCGGCGCGGCGGCGATGGAGTGGCAGACCATCGAGCGCGACCCGCGCGCCCACCGGCCGACGGAGGCTGCTCGCGACCACGAGCTGGCGGATGAGCAACGAGTCGCCCTCGCCCGTGTCGGCGCGCTTCCGGCTGGAGGTGAGCTGCTGCTCGAGGGGGTCGCCGCGGCTGGCAAGACCGATGTCTACCTCGCCGCCCTCGCGGGGGTGCTGGGTGCGGAGGAGGGGACGGCGATCGTCCTCGTCCCGGAGGTCTCGCTGGTGACGCAGCTCGCCGACCGGATCGCGTCGCAGGTCGGGGACCAACTCGCGGTCCTGCACTCCGGGCTCTCGGCCGGCGAGCGTCACGACACCTGGTGGCGGATCCTGCGGGGCGAGGCCCGCATCGTGGTGGGGACGCGGATGGCGGTCTTCGCGCCGCTCGCCGACCTGCGCCTGATCGTGGCCGACGAGGCGCACGACGGTGCCTACAAGTCGGACCGCACGCCGCGCTATGACGCGCGCTGGGTCGCCCGCCGGCGAGCTGCCCTGACAGGGGCAAGGGTCGTCATGGGCACCGCCACCCCCGAGGTTGTCACGCTTTCGCGGGTACGCGGCGGCCTGGTCGATCGCGCACGTCTCGAGCAGCGGCGGGTGGGCGTTACTCCATCGGTCGAGATCGTGGACCTGCGGGCCGAGCTCGCGGAAGGCAACCGATCGATCTTCTCGCGTGCCCTGACCGAGGCGCTGGCGGATCTCCGGCAGGGGAGCCAGCAGGCCATTCTGCTCATGAACCGGCGCGGCGCCGCCACCTTCGTGCTCTGCCGTGACTGCGGGGAGAGCCTCCGCTGCCCCGACTGCGACCTCCCATTCGTCTTCCATCTGAGCGGGGGGCAGCTGCACTGTCACCACTGCGGCAGGACGGCCAGGCCTCCCGAGAAATGCCCAAACTGTGGCAGCAACCGGATCCGCTATTTCGGCGCCGGGACGCAGCGGGTCGAGGCCGAGCTACGCGCCCGGTTCCCGCATCTCCGCGTCTCGCGCCTCGACTCCGATGCGCTGGCCGCACGGCGTGGCTTCGAGGCGATCTACGACGATTTTCGGGACGGCCGGGTCGACGTGCTGGTGGGCACCCAGCTCGCGGCGAAGGGGCTCGACCTCCCAAGCGTGACGCTCGCCGCAGTGATCGCCGCGGACGTGACCCTCAACCTGCCCGACTACCTCGCCCCGGAGCGGACGTTTCAGCTCCTCGCCCAGGTCGCCGGCCGCGCCGGCAGGGGAGAGCAGCCGGGACGGGTCCTGATCCAGACTTACGCGGCGAGCCATTACGCGATCCGAGCGGCGGCTCGGCTCGACGTCGACGGCTTCGCGAACGAGGAGCTGCCCCGGCGCCGCCTGCTCGGCTATCCGCCGTCGAGCGTCCTCGCCCGTCTCCTGGTCGCCGACCCGGACCGCGCTCGCGCGGAGGGACGCGGCCTGGACGCGGCAGCCGCGGTCTCGCTGCCCGGCGTGGAGATCCACGGGCCACTCCCGGCGTACGTCCCGCGCCGCGCGGGACGATGGCGCTTCCAAGTCGTGATGCGGGCGCGCGACGAGGCTGCGCGAGCGGCTGCACTCGAGCGCGTGCCGCCCGGGGTGGGCATCGACGTCGACCCCGAATCGCTGCTCTAGCGTCGGTACAATGCGACCGCGATGCCCACCCGACCGATCCTGACCGCCGATAAGCCGATCCTGCACCAGCGCGCCAAGAAGGTGACGCACTTCGATGCGTCGCTCCATCGGCTCCTGGGCGAGATGCTGGTGACGATGCGCGAGGCCCCGGGGATCGGCCTCGCCGCCAACCAGATCGGCGTCCCGCTGCAGGTCGCGGTGATCGAGGTCGAGGAGAAGGTGACCGAGCTGATCAACCCCGAGATCGTCCGCGGCAGCGGTGAGGTGATCGACTGGGAGGGCTGCCTCTCGATGCCGGGCTTCGTCGCCGAGGTGCACCGGCACGCGAAGGTGACCGTCAAGGCCCGAAACCGCCACGGGAAGGAGATCCGGGTGAAGGGCGAGGAGCTCTTCGCTCGGGCGCTCCAGCACGAGATAGATCACCTGAACGGCGTCCTCTACATCGACTACCTCGATTCGCTCGAAGAGCTGGTCCGCGTCGGCGACCACACGAGCGAGGTGGAGGAACCCACGACCGCGGGGATCTAGTGCACCTGGGCCGGATCGTGTTCCTCGGCACCGGATCGTTCGCTGTCCCGCTCCTCTCCCGGCTCCCGGCGCTGTGCGACGAGCTGCTCGTCATCAGCCAGCCGGACAAGCCCGCCGGTCGCGGCCTTCAGACCCGTCCATCACCCGTCGCCGCATGGGCACGCGAGCACGAGGTG